>PUPG01000214.1 GCA_003553005.1 Bacteroidales bacterium | reverse complement strand
TGTAGCAAGCCGGAGGTCGATGCCACCGGTTTCATCCTGTACGATCAGACTCCGGTAAATGTTTCCGGTGTGCTCATCCATCACCACGGGGGCAAAAAGCATGGCGTCACCGGTAAACTCAACAGCTTCGCCGTTGTAATGATCCCTGATCTCCGCGATGGTCATCACCGCGTCTTCGTTGATCTCATTGAGGGGCGGGTGCACCGGGTCATCCTCACAGCTGGCCAGGAAAATCGTGGCCATGATGACAAGCAGGTATTTGCTGAATTGATATATTCTCATGATGTTAAGGTGTTTATTCGTTGTCATAAAGCTTTACGTTGTTCACCCGGAACGTGCCGGTATTGCCGTCAGGGTCGCTGCCCTCGTAGCGCCAGGCGATATGCACGACACCGGTGTAATCAGCCAGGTCGATCAGGCCGGAGTCTACCCAGTCATATTGTCCGTCGCCGCTTCCTGCTAGCGTGGCGGGCAGCTCTTCCCAATTGGCATCCTGCACGTCTTGTCCGTTGAAGTCGCTGGCAATGTGCACACTGAAGCCATCGTGGGTGTAGTGCGCCTGTGCAGAAAGGAATTCCAGCACCGGCTGTGCGCTAGCATCCAGATCGACTGCAGGGGTGATCATCCACATGATGTTGTGGTCATCATCTGAATTGAAGGCCGTGGCCTGGGCAAAATGGTCGTCTTCGAACGTCCTGCATATCCAGCTTCTCTCGCCCACCTCTGCAATGGCGGACCATCCGTTTGCGGTGATTTCATCATAATTTTCATATCCCTGGAAATCCTCATCTATTGAAGTGGCGGCATCCGGGTCTTCGCCATTGTCGTCATCATCCGGGTCACAGCGTTCGCCGTCCAGGTTGACTTCATGAAAATGGCGAATGTAGAGTTGCATGGTGCCGCGGTGTTCGGTTACCACGGCGATCAGGGTGCCGTTGCCCTCGGGGGTGAGTTCACTGGCAAAGTTGGCATAGCCGCTGGTGCGCACGATGATGGTATCGCCGTGGCAGTCCTCCAGCGTGCGGTTAAGGGCCTGGAGCTCATCTTCATCGGCAAAGGGGAGGCCCACATGCTCATCAATAAACTGAACATCCTGCATTTCAACAAGGTGTGCCTGCATGGAACTGTTGATGTCTGCAATGCTGACCGGTGTCGGTTCCACCTCCACGCCTGTTTCTTGTTTGATGATGTGTTGATCCACATTGACGTTGTCGAGTTGAAGCATGCCCTGGTAGGTGCTCAGTTCCGTGTGCCGGAGGTAGATCCTGACCGAATCGCCTTCATATATCCCGCCGGGTGCCTGCAACCTCAGGTTGATGGCCGCTTCTTCGTCCTGGACAAAGGCACTGCGGTAGATGTTGCCCGATTTGTCGTCCATCGTTACCGTGCCGTACACGGAATAATCCCCTTCAAAGGTGTGCGGGGTTTCCATTGCCCTGAGTTCGGCAATACTCATGACCGTGCCCACAGGCACTTCTTCCATGTCCGGCTCGTCAAAATCATCGTGTATGCAGCCCTGCATCCAGATCAGACCAGCGAAGAGCGGGGCAAGGAAAAGGGTTCTTTTTATAAACTTGATCATATGATTGACTTTTTATGATGATACTTTTTTGCTAAATGGGATTAAAAGCGGAATACCAGGTTTGCGAAATAGTTTCTTCCGTAGAGGTAGAAATATTTGGAATCAAACTGTTCCGGTCTTTGTGAGTCGTACCGCAGTTGTTCAAATCCACCGATGCGGAAGTCCTGGACATCAAAGATGTTGGACACGCTGATGTTGAAGTTGATGAAATACTGGCGCTGGATTCTCCACGAGCGGCCAAAATAGGCGTCGAAGGTGAAGTTGTGGTCCATTTGTTCCTGGTCCAGCAGCTGGTTCCATTGCGGATCGGTGTGCACGAGGCCTTCCACGGCTTCTTCCGTACGCCTGTCGGGATTGATGTCGATGTAGATGTCGTCAAAGTAGTTGGCGTTGACACCCGCGAACCAATAGTTCGGACTGTCATAACGCAACCCGACGGATCCGGCGGTATGGGTCATGCCGCCTACCTTGTAGTTTTCGAGGTACACCTTGCGGCCGTCGGCGATCACTTCAAAATCGTTATCCCTGGCAATGGTCACTTCGGGGTTGGAGTTGTAAATGTAATTGCCGGTACCGGCCACGATGTACCCTGAAATGGTGGAGGTCAGCGCCAGGTCGATGCCCAGCTCAGCCCCCATGTGCTGCTTGTCCACGTCGGTCATGATGTAATTTACGAAGGTGCGCATCTCATCGTGGTAGAAGCTCCTTGACCAGGTTTGATCCTGAAACTCGGTATAGAACAAGGTCAGCCTGGATTTGATGGTGGGGGTACGGACGATGTAGCTCAGGTCGCCGGAAAAGATCGTTTCGCTGTCGAGGCCTTCGATGACGTGGTCACGCACGCGCGAGGAGATGTAAGCATTGCGGAAGTAAGGTGCCCGGGTCATGTAGGCGGCATTGCCATCCACATAGTGGCGGCCGGTGATCTTCCAGGTGGCGCCACCCTTGAGTCCGAAGTTCGTGAAGTTTTGTTTTTCGCTGTCGCCATAGGAGTTATCCGGGAAGCGTGCATTTTTCATGTGCCCGGTGCGCCAGAATGTGGTATGGGAAAGCTCCCCGGCTAAGTAGAAGTCCCAGGAGGGCAGGACCCACTCGCTCTGCGCAAACATCGAGTAGTTGTTGATGTTGCCGGTAAAATCATACCCGAACACATCCCCTTCTTCCACGATGCGGTTGGGGTTGTTCAGGTCGGGCTGGGCCATCTCCGGGTCGTCAAAATCCCTTTCGGCAAACTGGTCGATGTCGTAAAAGAAGTCGCCGCCAAGCAGGTCGTCTACGGTCTTGAACTGGTGGGTTTCTGAGAGCGCGATATTGATTCCGCCGGACAGTGTGTGTCGCGGGTCCACGATATGCTCTATGTTGCTGCTAAACACCAGCTGTGTTCTGTCGTTTCTTCTCTCCTCCACGATATATTTTGACCGGTAACCGGTCACGTCATTGCCATCAATGCCGTCGACGTCCCTGACGGTAAACAGGTTTCTGCTGTTGGCGTTATAAAACCAGTCCCAGTCGATCTGGCTGATCTCTCCGCTTTCCCAGAGGTCCGTAAGCAGGCCATGCATATGCGGGTCGTTTTGGTGCCAGCTGGGCAGCCAGCGGTAGTAGTCCGGCCTGGGGTCACCCGCCAGGTTGTAATCGGGATGGTCATATGAGCGGTGGCTGTCGTACCAGTTGAGGGCCGTGGAGCCGCCGCGCCCGAAGCTGTATGCTGCCGTGGTGGCTATTTCCGTATCATCGGATGGTGTATAATAGTGCGATAAGAACACCCATGGGTTGTGATAATTGTTTACCCTGGCGTTGCGTTTTTCGCCATCCTGGTAGCCCCAGTTGGGGTTGTAGTAGTTGGTCCCGGTAAGGTCGTAGGCTTCCTGGACTGCCACTCCCGGTCTCCCGGTACGTGAAGGTGCACCGAAGGCGATCAGGCCGATGCTGTGCTGGTCGTTGATCTCGCGTTCGGTGGACAGGAAATAGCCCCAGGCGTCATAAAAGGTGCCGGGCGCATAGCCTTCCTCGGCTGATCGGCGGGAGCCACTGATGGTAAAGGCCCAGCCATTGTCCTGCATGCCGGTACTGTGCGTAAACATCATCCGGTGGTTGTAGGTACGGTTGGCATTGGAGTAGGTGGTGCGCGTATTTGGGCCGAACTGGGATGCCCGCGTGACGATATTGGTGGCTCCGCCTACACCGCCAAAAGTTTGCCTGTGCGGCCCCAAGCCGTTTACAGGCTCAGTCTGACGCGTCACGTCATTCAGTCCACCCCAGACAGAGAAGAAGGCCCGGCCGGTTTCCGGGTCATTGACCGGGATGCTGTTGATCATCACGGTGGTGTTTTCCGAGTCATAGCCGCGGATGCGGTAACGGGCTGAACCGAAATTGAATCCGGCCGTGTTGACATAGATGTCGCGGGACCCCTGGAGCAGGCTGGAAATGTCGTGAGACTCCTCTTCACCCTCAATGTCATCGATGGAAATGGTCAGGATGGGAATGTCGCGGTCTTCGCGGTCATCCACATCCAGGGTGTCGGCTTCTTCATCCGGCAAATACTGCGCGTGCCCGGCCAGAAAAATGGCAAACAAAAAAGACAGGG
>PUPG01000028.1 GCA_003553005.1 Bacteroidales bacterium | reverse complement strand
TGATTCCCGAGGATGCCCATCCGGCCTTTTTTCTATTCCTGGAAACGGACCCGGAGCAACTGGACGTAAACGTGCATCCTACCAAAACAGAGATCAAGTTCCAGGAAGAAAGGTATATTTACCAGATCGTCAGAACCGCAGTAAAACGCACCCTGGGCAGCTATAATCTTAGTCCAAGCCTGGATTTTGACCAGGAACCTGCCTTTGACACGGGTCCGCCAGATAAAAGCAAGCCCATCAGGCCCCCGGGGATCACGGTGAACCCGGACTACAATCCTTTTGATCAAGGCGGCCAGCCGAAAACATCGGCGCATCAGCACCTGAAAAGCAGAGCCAATCCGAAACTATGGGAGAGCCTCTATCCTCGTGATGCCGATGTGCCGGACACACCCAAAACGGGTCAGCAGCAGGTAATCATCAGTCCCGACTGGGAAGAGGGCCAAAAGGAAGCCAACGGGCAACGGTTCTTCCAGCTACACAACCGGTACATCATGACCCCGGTGAAGTCCGGCATGATGGTCATCGATCAGCAACGGGCACACGAACGGGTGCTTTATGAAAAATTCTCAAGTACGGATCCCGGGCGGCAGGCTGCATCCCAGCAACTGCTTTTTCCGGATAACATCTCGCTTTCAGAACACGATGCAGGGATACTCAATGAAATTATCGAACCCATACGTGCCATGGGCTTCGGCATCAACCCCCTGGGCAAATTGACTTTTGTGGTGGATGCCATACCGGCAGACCTGCCTGAGGATCACGCCTTGCAGGACGTGATGGAGGGCATCATCGAAAATTATCAGAAAAACAAACTGGAATTAAAAGACGACACCAGGACGAATGTCTTGCGCGCGATGGCCAAACGGCTTTCCATCAAACACGGGAAGCCACTCACGGAAGAGGAAATGGCCGCCATCACCAACAGCCTGTTTGCCTGCGAAATGCCCCAACACACGCCGGCGGGGAAGCCCGTCTTGCAGATCATTACCAATGAGGAACTTTCAACACGTTTTAAATAACGCAGAAATCGTATTTTTGCCCTTTCGTAAGGCAGCGTACGAAAAATAAACTTTTTGACGAGGGCATCTGTTAGAATGAGAGAGAAGCCGGTCACCGCAAACTTTGTCTGCCGAAAGCATAACCGGTCTCACACCCACCGGGAGCAATTCACGGTATGACGGAACATAAAAAAGGAACAAAGACTATCGCGGACATGACCCGCAATAGGATGTAAAACATAACTTGACTATAATGCAAATCAGAGCCGGAGGATACAACTTCATGCCCGTGGTGGTGAAAAACCTGCTCATCATCAATGGCCTGTTCTTTTTAGCCACCATTTCCCTGGAAACGGCATACCCGATTGATCTTTTTCAGAAGCTGGGACTGTTCATGCCTGGTTCGCCAAACTTTCAGCCTTATCAGTTCGTGAGCCACATGTTCATGCACGCCAACTTCAACCACATCTTTTTCAATATGTTTGCGCTGTGGATGTTTGGCACCGCCATTGAAAACCTCATGGGCTCCCGGCGATTCCTGATCTATTACATGATCACCGGTTTTGGCGCGGCCTTTCTTCACCTGGGCGTGAATTACATCGAGTTGCTCAGCCTGCGCAATGAACTCCTCAATGCCGGCCTTTCGCCACAGGAGCTTCGCCAGTACGTGGAGTCACCGCCAGAGACCTTCCGGTCAGACATTGCCGGCACCCTGGCTGGCTACATCCGCAAATTCATCATCCCCACCGTGGGGGCTTCCGGGGCCGTATTTGGCATCTTGCTGGCCTTTGGCATGTTCTTCCCCAACAGCTATATCTACCTGTTCTTTGCCATTCCCATCAAGGCGAAGTACTTTGTGATGGGCTACGGCGCACTGGAACTCTATTTTGGCATCTTTAGCCGCCCGGGAGACAACATTGCCCATTTCGCCCACCTTGGCGGGATGTTATTCGGTTATCTGCTCATCCGGTACTGGCGACGAAAACGGCAGATCTACTATTAATCATTGGCATAAAGCTTCAGACAAGATCAATTATGCAGCAGTCGATATTTCTGGAAATAAAAAACTTTTTTGTACGAGGATCCGTGCTGGCTCGCCTGATTGGTATCAATGTGGCCATATTCATTCTCATTAACGTGGTGCGGGTCTTCTTTTTCCTGTGGAACATCGAGGGTGCTGGCGACGCACTGACCCACTGGCTGGGCATATCATCCAACATCCACGTGGTCATTCACCGTCCGTGGACGCTCTTCACCTACATGTTTTTGCATCTCGACTTTTTCCACGTGCTGTTCAATATGGTGGTGCTTTACGTGGGCGGGCGCCTGTTCAGCGACTTCATTGGGCCGGACCGGCTTACGGCGACCTATCTGATTGGCGGTCTGGCCGGCGCGGTTTTTTACATTGCCTCGTTTAACATTTTCCCCGTTTTTCAGGATGTGGTTGCCTACTCCGTGGCCATTGGCGCTTCTGCTTCCGTCCTGGCCATATTCGTAGCCATCGCTGTATATATGCCCAACTACCAATTGCCGCTTTTGCTTCTTGGAAGGATTCGCCTGAAATACATTGCCATATTCTTTGTGGTGCTGGACGTGATCAGCATTGACCAGGGCAATCCCGGCGGCCACCTGGCGCACCTCGGGGGAGCGGCCTGGGGCGCGATGTACGCCAGCCTGCTGAAGGCCGGCAAGGATCCCGCCCTGGTAATCGGATTTTATCTTGGGAAGGTCGGCAGACTGTTCCGGAAAAAGCCCCGCATGCGTGTGGAGTATACCAGCAAAAGGCCGGTCACTGACGAAGAATACAACCGGCAGCGTGCCGAAGACCGGCAGAAGATGGACAGGATCCTGGACAAGATATCGAAGAGCGGTTACGACAGCCTGACCAGGGAGGAAAAACAATTGTTGTTTAAGATGGGCGACAAATAGGTGTTTCCACATTCTCAAGCCTGACCTGCAATGGATTTCAAGATCATATCGGACTTTTCCCCCACCGGTGACCAGCCGGAAGCCATCGCCCAACTGTCGGAAGGCATCAGGGAGGGTGCACCCTTTCAGACCTTGCTGGGGGTGACCGGATCCGGCAAGACCTTCACCATTGCCAATGTGCTACAGGAGGTGCAACGACCTACCCTGGTGCTGAGTCACAACAAAACCCTGGCTGCGCAACTGTACGGGGAATTTAAACATTTCTTTCCCGACAATGCCGTGGAGTATTTCGTGTCCTATTACGACTACTATCAACCAGAGGCTTACATTCCCACCACCAACACCTACATCGAAAAAGATCTTTCCATCAACGACGAGATAGAAAAGCTCAGGCTGAGCACGCCCAGCACCCTGCTGTCTGGCCGCCGCGATGTGGTCGTGGTTAGCTCTGTATCCTGTATTTACGGCATTGGCAACCCTGACGATTTCAACAAAAATACCATCGGGTTAAACGTGGGCGACGTGCTGAGCCGCAACCGTTTGCTGCACCGGTTGGTGGGCAGCCTATACAGCAGGACGACCGCTGAGTTCACCCGGGGTAATTTCCGGGTCCAGGGAGATACGGTGGACGTCTTCCCTGCTTATGCCGATAAGGCGGCACGGATCGTCTTCTGGGGTGATGAGATCGAATCCCTGGAGTTTTTTGATCCGGAAAGCGGCCGCTCGATTGAGCCGCTGGAGCATCTGACCATCTATCCGGCAAATATCTTTGTAACGTCCCCCGATAAGATGAAGGAAGCGATCCGCAATATCCAGGACGACCTGGTGGAACAAGCGGCCTTCCTGCGTGAGACCGGTAGGCCACAGGAAGCAGAACGCCTCGAGGACAGGGTGAATTATGACCTGGAGATGATCCGCGAGCTGGGTTACTGTTCCGGGATAGAGAACTATTCGCGATATTTTGATGGCAGGAAGCCCGGATCCCGGCCATTTTGCCTGCTTGACTACTTTCCCGATGATTTCCTGACGGTGATCGATGAGAGCCACGTGACGGTATCGCAGATCCACGCCATGTACGGGGGGGACTTTTCCCGTAAGAAAAACCTTGTGGAGTATGGCTTTCGCCTGCCTGCAGCCCTCGACAACAGGCCATTGAAATTTGATGAATTCGAACAGCTGATCAACCAGGTCATCTTTGTGAGTGCCACCCCTGCCGACTATGAGTTGCAGAAGAGTGACGGCGTGGTGGTGGAAC
>PUPG01000078.1 GCA_003553005.1 Bacteroidales bacterium | reverse complement strand
TTGTGCAGGAAGAAAGCCAGCAACAGGACCGTTCCAGCTCCGAGCCCAGCAATGAAGAGGTACAGGAAGGAGAGATCCTGAGCCTCAAAAATGGCTATGGGTTTATTCGCTATCCCAACAACAACCTGTTTTTCCACTATACTGACGTGGAAAATGTAGACTTCAACGACCTGATGACTGGGGATATGGTCATTTTTACGGTTGAACGCAAGTATAACGGACAGGACGTGGCCAAAAACGTCAGAAAGGTCAATTAACCCTGGCTTTTGGTTGCCGGGCTAACTTACACCTCAGCGCCTGCTACTAACCCTTGATTACGGCCATGGGGGATAGTTCGACCAGGATGTCCACCAGGTCTTCCTGCAACGCCATCACTTTCGAAATGTCCTTATAGGCAGAAGTGGCTTCTTCCAGGTCTCGCTGACTGCGAATGGCGTGCAGAATCCCTTTTTCATTCAGTTTCCGGGTCTCTTCTTCCAGGTTAAGGGTCCGGATCGCCTGTTTACGCCCCATGGTTCGTCCTGCACCATGTGAACAGCTTTCAAAACTGTCCTTGTTTCCTTTTCCTTTTACGATATAGCTATTGGCACCCTGGCTTCCCGGAATGATCCCTACCGTATCCTCATCTGCCTTGGTGGCTCCTTTGCGGTGCACGACCACTTCCTGCCCGAAATGCGTTTCCACGGCAGCATAATTGTGCGCAATATTGATCATGGGTGCGGAGGAAAACCGCGCCCCAAAATGATTGCCAAACACCTCCAGGGCCCGGTCCATCATAAGTCTGCGACTCGCCAGGGCAAAATCCACACAATAGTTCATCTCCCGGATGTATTGTGCACCCTCATTGCTGTCAATGGGTAAATAAGCCAGTTGATGGGACTTTGGCACAGGGCTGTTCCATTTCTGGTTCAACCTGATGGCCATTTTGTTGTAATGGTCAGCAACCTGCTTACCGATGTTCCGGCTACCAGAGTGGATCATAATCCATACCTGGCCATCTGAGCCTTTCTGGACTTCAATAAAGTGGTTCCCTCCACCGAGTGTACCTACCTGGCGGGTGGCGCTATGGTACTCACGTTCTACCACAGGCATGGGTTTGCTGTCATCCAATCCGGGCATGCGGGATGCATCCTGCGGTTTTTTATGGTGCTTAAACCCCAGTGGTATGCGCGCCCGGATGTCAGCCAGTATTTTTTTTAATTCCTTCTGTGAGACGTCCTCCAAAGAGGTTTGCACCGCACACATGCCGCAGCCGATATCCACGCCCACGGCATTGGGGACAATCACCTCCCGGGTGGCCATCACGCCACCGATTGGCATGCCAAAACCCTGGTGACAGTCTGGCATCAGGGCAATGTGTTTTACGGCGTATGGAAAATTAGCCAGGTTTTTGGCCTGATCCAATGCGCCGGCTTCCACCTCATCGATCCACAGTTTAATGGGGAGATTTTCTGTCTTGATTTCACGTACCATAGCCAAGGGAATAAATATGCAAGTACAAAAAAACGGATTTTTTTGTGGATACCCAAAAAGAACACGTGCATCATCAGGCTGTGAAACCAATACAACAAAATTGTACCTTTGCAAATCAAAAAAAAGGACGACTATGGCACTGAATTGTGGATTTGTGGGGATTGCCGGCTCGGGCAAAACTACGCTGTTTAACGCATTGCAACGCGGACAGGTTCAGGTGAACCAGGTTCCCGGCAGAACCAATCTCGGACAGGTGGTGGTGCCGGATCCCAGGCTTGAAGCAATTGCTGCGATCGCCAAGCCCGAAAAGATCGTCCCAACCACGGTGGAGATTGTAGACATTCCCGGGCTCACCAAAGGAGGCAGCCAGTTGAAAGGCGGCAATCAGTTTCTGGCCGACATCAGGCAATGCGATGCACTGATCCACGTGCTTCGTTGTTTTGAAGACGATACGGTGCCACACATGGAGGGTTCGGTGGATCCCCTGCGGGATAAAGAGATCATCGACCTGGAATTGGTTTTCAAAGATTTGGAAACGGTTGAAAAAAAGCTCGAGCGCCTGAAAAAGGTGGCCGCAGTGGGCGACAAGGATGCAAAAAAAGGCACGGAGGTACTGTCCGCACTGGCAGCACACTTTGAAGAGGGCAAACCAGCCCGCACCTTCGAGATTAGCGACCTGGACCGGAAGTACCTTGACGACTCCTTCCTGCTCACCGATAAGCCGGTGATTTACGTCTGCAACGTGGACGAAGGCGGAGCGGCAAAAGGCAATGCCCATGTAGACAAGGTAAAGCCGGCGATCGATGAGGAAGGCGCTGAAATGCTGATCGTGGCAGCCCAGGCAGAAGCAGAGATTGCCACCCTGGAAGATGAGGAAGACAGGAAGGCATTCCTGGATGACCTTGGACTGGAAGAGCCAGCCGTAAACAAGCTGATACGCGCCGCATACCGCACGCTGAACCTGCAGACATTCTTTACATACGGACCCAAGGAAACACGTGCGTGGACCATCCGCAAAGGGACAGCCGCACCCCAGGCCGCCGGGGTGATCCACTCGGACATGGAACGTGGGTTTATCCGGGCCGAAGTCATGAAATCCGCCGACTTTCTTGAGCTTGGTTCAGAACATGCCTGTAAACAAGCCGGCAAATTCCATATTGAGGGCAAAAACTACATTTTGCAGGACGGCGACATCTTTCATGTCCGCTTCAACGTGTAGCCGTTCATGTGTTTGTATTTTTTCAAATTATAGGTTATCAGAGGTTTACGTTTTCAACAGGAGTGCTATTGGCTTTTTGCTTTTGGCTATTGGCTATTGGCTTTCTTGCCAATAGCCAATAGCCTGCTTAGTCCAAAAGCCCAGTGACTATAATCATGCCCCTGTGTGTGTGCATATTTTGGCATGGAGGTTTCATATAACCCGAATGGACCAGGAACCTCAGGCCAGTTCAAAGAAATCCTGCAGCGAAGCCAGGTAAACCTCCTTCCAGCCGGTCAACATGTTATCGTAGGCATCTTCAGGAATACCCGTATGAAGGATCCGAACCTGGGTTTGATTTTTGTCAGGGAAAAGCTCAATGAGGACCTCCGAAGCATGATCCTCGCCAAAAAACCATTTCTGCCGAATGGACTTATCCCGCTCAAAAGCTATATTTTCACCGGTTATTGCGCCCTCCAGCATGGTAAACGGTGAGCCGGGTTCCTCACTCATCACCGCCGGCTCCCCGGTCCATAGTTCAATGGTAAACGGGTTGGTCAGCGCCCGGTAGACCTCCTCCGGACTGGCTTTGATCTTGCGGTTGAGCTTAATGGCTTTGAGTTCGTCCATGGGAATAGCAGTTTGGTGAAAATGCATAAAAAAATTGGCGATACACATACAAAAATATAAAAATTAGCCCGTCCCTTTATCCTTTCAACCTACGGGTTTTACTTCCACGGTCAGGTTATGCGCCGAACAAGACCCTGCATTCCAGCAATCATATACTCACCGCATACCCCAACCTTCAGACTTTCAGACTTTCAGACTTTTCGACCTTCAGACTTTCCGACCTTCAGACTTTCCGACCTTTCGACCTTTCTATAAACAACCAGCCTGATTACACGTTTACCTTACACGATGAAGTCCCACAAACCACAGCAACTTCCTGAACACCTGATCTTGTTTGACGGCGTGTGTAACCTGTGCAATGCCAGCATACAACGGGTGATCAAATACGACCACAGGGAACGTTTTTATTTCGCCTCCCTGCAGTCTGGGTATGCGGCACGCATTGTTCCCTCTCCGGACCGCGTCGAACTGACATCGGTCATCTATGTGGAAAAAGGAAATGTATTCAGGGATAGCACCGCGGCCTTAAGGGTGGCAAAAAAGCTAAAATTTCCTGTAAACCTGCTGTACGGATTCATCATCATTCCCCGCATCATCAGGGATCCGGTATACCGTTTCATCGCCCGCAACCGGTACCGTTGGTTTGGCAAGCGCCAGGAATGCATGGTGCCGACTAAAAAACTTTCTTACCGCTTTTTGGATCAATAAAAAAGTCCGCCATTTGCAGCGGACCTTTTTACCCTGCATTATTCATGCGTTTTGTGCATCATACAGGTTACATGTTTTCATCTGTTTATAATTTTTATATTTCGGTCAGATGAACCGATCACTTGCGAGCTCGGCGAAGCCAAACCTCCATTAGATAATCATTCCCCGGTGTGTCAATTTTTTGGCATGGAGGTTT
>PUPG01000156.1 GCA_003553005.1 Bacteroidales bacterium | reverse complement strand
GAGTTGCTGGTAAAACATTGCGATGTCCTGATCCCCGGGGCAGACACCCGTGTCGCGCCAGGATTTCCCGAACTCTTCAACGCACTCGAAGAAAAAAGCAAGGCACACCAGACCAGGGTGGAGCGAACTTTTTTCAACGAAACGCTTGGTTCGCACCAGGCCCAGGTTGACCTGGTCGCCGGTGGACGGGTCGCGGATTTTATGAAAAGCCAGGGTTACGCTTTCCCGGTGAGCGGTTATGTGGTCAAAGGGAACATGATCGGGCACACCCTGGGATACCCCACGGCCAACCTGCGTGTAGCGGACTACCTGAAGTTGTTACCGGCCCAGGGCGTCTATGTGGGGATGGTAAAGGTGGCCGACCAATGGCACCAGGCCATGATCAACATCGGCATCAGGCCTACGCTCGACATGGACAATGTGACCATTGAGGCACACCTCTTTGGTTTTGAGGAGGACATTTACGGGGAGTGGATCAGCATCTCCTTCCTGGAGCGCATACGCGATGAGATGCGTTTCAGCTCGCTGGGCGAGCTCAAGTTGCAGCTCGACAAGGACAAGGACCGGGCCCGGGAGGTGCTGGCAACGTGCCTGGAAAGCACCACCGCCAACGCCTTTGTCTACCGGGAACCCATCAGATGGTCATGATGTCTTCTTCCTTGGCGTCGGTCATCTTATCGACCTTCTCGGAATACTCTTTCGTGATCTCCTGCACGTTGTGTTCAAACACCTTGACCAGGTCTTCCGGAACCCCTTCTTTTTCCAGTTTTTTACCGGCGTCCATCGCCTCCCGGCGGATGTTGCGGATGCTCACCTTGGCGTTTTCCGCTTCGCTCTTCACCTTTTTCACCAGCTCCTTGCGGCGTTCTTCGGTGAGTGGCGGGACGGAAATGCGGATCTGGGTGCCGTCATTTTGTGGGTTAAAGCCCAGGTTGGCCGCCATGATGGCCTTTTCCACGGGCTCCAGCATGTTTTTCTCCCAGGGCTGCACCAGGATGTTGCGCGGATCCGGCGTGTTGATGTTCGACATCTGCGAGAGGGGCGTCTGCACACCATAATAGTCCACCTTCACGCTATCCAGCATCTGCGGGTTGGCCTTGCCGGCGCGGATCTTGCTCAGCTCCTTTTCCAGGTGCGTCAGGGCCTTGCCCATCTTCTCCTCGGCTTCGGCAAAAATAAAATCCAAATCTTCGTTCATCGTTCCTTTGGTTTTGGTTTGCTAATCACAAAAATAAGAAATAATGTGTTCATGTGACAGGGAGGAAGGACAAAAGGTCGGAAGGATGAAAGGACGAAAGGACAAAGGGACAAAAAGACAAAAAGACAAAAAGACAAAAGGTCGAAAGGACGAAAGGTCTAAAAGTCGGGGGATGCGGTGGGTTGGGGTAGTTAAGTGATCTTTGTGCGGCGAGGATTTTAGTCGGGAGGGTAAGGGTTCGAAAGGAGAAAGGGTCGTTGGTTGGGGAAAAAATCGTAAACTTGCAGTATAAGGTTGTTCATGCAATGAAACCCCCATGCCAAAGAATTGACACATGGGGGGGGGTGATTATTGTCACGGGGGCCTTTGGACTAAGTAGGCTTTTGGCTGTTAGCTATTGGCTGTTAGCTATTGGCTGTTGGCAAGAAAGCCAAAGGCTAAAAGCCAAGAGCCAATAGCCAAAACATTTAAAAACCATACCATTGTAAAACTGCATATATATGACAAGCTACAAACGCATATTACTAAAGTTAAGTGGAGAGTCGCTGGCGGGCGGCAACCGGCTGGGCATTGATCCGGGTGCCCTGGAGGGCTATGCCCGCGAGATCGGCCAGCTGGTCGATCAGGGCGTCCAGGCGGCCATCGTTTTGGGTGGCGGCAATATTTTCAGGGGCTTACAGGGCGCATCGAAGGGCTTCGACCGGGTGACCGGTGACCAGATGGGGATGCTGGCCACCATCATCAACAGCATGGCCCTGCAGACCGCTTTGCGGGACAAGGGATACCAGGCCACCGTGTTGTCGGGGATCCCCGTGGAGACGATGTGTGAGAAGATGAGTCGCAGCAAGGCCATCAGTTTGTTGGAGGCGGGTCACGTGGTGATCATTGCGGGAGGCACCAGCAATCCGTTTTTCACGACTGACTCGGCGGCGGCATTGCGCGCCCTGGAAATCAAGGCGGATGTCATCCTGAAGGGGACGCGCGTGGACGGCGTCTATTCCGCCGATCCGGAAAAAGAGCCGGACGCAACGCGTTACGACACCCTGGAGTTCGATGAGGCCATTTCCAAAAACCTGAAGGTGATGGATGCCACGGCCTTCACCCTATGCAAAGAAAACGCCCTTCCCATCATTGTCTTCGACATTCATGAGCAGGGCGCTTTAGAAGATATCGTGGTACGCGGCAAACCGCGCGGCACGTTGGTTACACCAGCGAAAGACGCTTAAACTCCACAACGGTCAGTTCGTTGTCAGCGGCTTTCAACATCTGGCCAACGGTTTTCTTGTTGTCCTTGATGAACTCCTGGTTGATCAGGGTGCTTTCCTTGAAGAATTTGTTGAGCTTACCCGTTGCGATCTTTTCCAGCAGTTCTTCGGGCTTGCCTTCCTGGCGAGCCTGGTCCTTGCCGATTTCGATCTCTTTGTCGATCATGTCCTGTGGCACGCTGTCCTTATCGAGTGATACGGGGGCCATGGCAGCGATTTGCATCACCACGTCCTTGCCGATGGTGTCGATGTCATTCACCTCGGCCTTGTTCAGGGCTGCGATGGCGGCAATTTTGTTGCCGGGGTGGGTATAGGCGAAGGCACGGGCACCAGCCACGCGCTCGAAGCTGCCCAGTTCCATTTTTTCACCGGTCTTTCCTACCATATCGGTGACGTGTTCTTCCAGCTTGCGGCCTTCCCAGGTGATCTCTTTTACGTCATCCAGGGTGGCGCAATCGTTTTTCACGCCGGCATCCAGGATGCTTTGGGCGAAGTCGATCACCTCCTGGTTCTGGGCCACGAAGTCGGTTTCGCAGTTGAGCATCACGGCATAGGCCTTATCTTTTGCGTCGTTGGTGGTGCTGAGCACCACACCTTCGGTGGCAGCGCGGTCAGCGCGACTGCTGGCCAGCTTCTGTCCCTTCTTGCGCAGGATGTCGATGGCCTTGTCGAAGTCACCTTCGGTTTCCACGAGGGCCTTCTTGCAGTCCATCATCCCTGCACCGGTCTTTTTTCTTAACTCATTTACCTGAGCGGCTGATATCTTTGACATAGTCTTTGTTTTACGTGTTATGAAAATGGATTAGCGGGTGTTGAGGGCGGATTTAGCTTTGTTTGCGCGGCCTTCTGCCCCCTTTTTTGGGAGCGCCCTTGCCTGCGCCTTCCTTCTCCTCCTCCTTCATTTTCGCCTTTTTTGCCAGGCGAGCCTTTTTCTCTTCCTGCTCGTCGGCCGACAGTTCCTCATCGTCAGCTTCCTCAAGCGCCTGTAGTCTTTGCTCTTCCCTTGCTTTCTCCTTCTCTTTCTCCTCTTCCTCTTCTGCGGCTTTGTCTCTGTCGAGCTTGCGTTCGGCCAGACCTTCCTGGATCGCTTCCGTCACCAGCTTCACGATGATGTGGATTGACTTGGAGGCGTCGTCGTTGGCCGGAATCGGAAAGTCGACGTCGAGCGGATTGGCGTTGGTATCGACGATGGCAAAAGTGGGGATGTTCAGTTTTTTCGCTTCTTTCACCGCGATATGTTCTTTGCAGATGTCGACGACAAAAATGGCAGCGGGGAGTCTGTTCAGGTCAGCGATGCTGCCAAACTGCTTTTCGAGCTTGGCGCGTTCGCGCATCACCTGGAGGCGTTCCCTTTTCGCCATGTTGTCGAAGGTGCCATCGGTGGCCATCTTGTCGATGGCGCTCATTTTGCGGACCGCCTTGCGGATGGTGGCGAAGTTGGTCAGCATCCCACCGGGCCACCTTTCGGTCACGAAAGGCATGTCGACCTCTTTGACCAGGTCCCTGACGGTATCCTGGGCCTGCTTTTTGGTGGCCACAAAGAGGATCTTCTTGCCTGAGCGGGCGATCTGTTTCAGTGCTCCAGCAGCCTCATCAAGCTTGGCAATGGTTTTGTTGAGGTCGATGATATGGATGCCGTTGCGCTCCATGAATATATACGGTGCCATGTTTGGGTTCCACTTCCTTTTAAGGTGGCCAAAATGTACACCTGCCTCTAAGAGTTCATTATAGTTTGTTCTTGCCATGATGTGTTGATAATAT
>PUPG01000167.1 GCA_003553005.1 Bacteroidales bacterium | reverse complement strand
GCCGCACTGGATGTGCTCGAATATGAAGATCTTTCCGCTGATGCCCTCGGCACGTCAGCCCTCCCGGCAAACTTTAGCAAGCTCTGCGCGATGCAAGGCAGGGTGGTGCTTACTCCGCATGTGGCTGGCTGGACCGCAGAATCAGCAATTAAACTGGCCAGTGTGCTCTCCGGCAAGATCCGCGGAATCACCCGCTGATCATCGAAGGGGCCAGGTTGTTGGCCATGGCCCGCTATCCGTTTTTTCTAACGATCATTTGTAGCGTGGTGCGGCTTTTTTGCTCCATCACCACCTCCTTGTCCCTGATTAGCCTTTCCATGCAGGCTCTTTGGTAATGCCTGACGGTAATCAGCTCCAGGTCCTGATTGTATTTCACGCTGAACATTTTTCGCAGGTCACGCAACAGCGCGGGTGTTTTGGTGCGGTCGTAATCAAAACAGGCGCTGAAGCTGATGGCAGAATTTTGCATCAGGTTCATCTTGACCCCGTGGCGTGCAAAATCTGCAAAGATGCGCGACAGGTTTTCCTCGGCGATGAAACTGAAATCCTTTGGAAATATGGAGACCAGCACCTGGTGGCGCTTAAATATGTAAGACGGAATCAGGTTGTCGTGGGCTTCATGATGATCTATGAGCGACCCGGGCTTGTCCGGGTCGTGGAAGGATTTTACTTTGAGGGGAATTTTCTTGTTTAGCAGCGGCTTCAGGGTTTTGGGGTGGATCACCGTAGCCCCGTAATAAGCCAGCTCGATGGCCTCCTGGTAGCTGATGTTGGGCAGCAACACCGCCTGCTCCATAATCTTTGGGTCTGCGTTGAGCAGTCCGGGAACATCTTTCCAGATGACGACCTCCCGGGCCTGCATGGCCCAGGCAATGATGGCCGCCGTGAAGTCCGAACCCTCACGGCCCAGTGTCGTGGTAAATCCCTGCGGCGTACCTCCGATGAAGCCCTGGGTGATCACTAGCGGAGGCAGATCCTTACCAGGGTCTTCCCTGAAGGCCCAGCCCAATTGCTCCTGGATGGCGCTGCTGCTCATGATCCAATCCACACGGGCATCTCTGAAACTGGCGTCGGTGATGATCAGTTTCTGAGCCGGAAACAGGCGGTTGGGCAACCCAACCTCGTTGAGGTACGTGCTGAGGATTCGGGTCGAGACCATTTCCCCGGACGACACAATGCGGTCATACTCATAATTGTAATTGTCACCTGGGGGCTCGGTAATGTAATAATAGAGCTGGTAGAATGCTTGCTCCAAAACCTGGAACACCGGGTGGCCCGGGTCCGGGAACAAGCCCTGTGCGATTTCCATATGAAAAGACCGGATCTCTTCGTACTTTTTGGTCATCATATGCTGGTTGCCGGACATAAACAAAGCGCATAATTCTTCCAGGGCATTCGTGGTCTTGCCCATCGCGGAGAGTACGACCACCAGGGGAGAAGTGCCGTGCTGATCCCTGATGATGCGCGCCACATTCTTTACCGATTCCGGATTACGCACTGATGCTCCACCAAATTTAAATACACGCATATGTCCGGTTTTTCAAACGAGTTGCAAACACAAATTTAGTCAATTTGCGCGTAAACCCTTTTTCCTGCATGCGTAATACAGGCTTCGTTGATAAAAACCCCTGACTGTCCGGGATGGCTTCATGATCATCTTTTCTGTTGAAGCTGGTTGCCAGCGCCGGGATAAGCAAAACCCCCGGCAAAGAAACTTGCCGGGGGTCAAAAAAACCGGGGTATATATTGGATTGTGGTATGAACAGCTTACTGATTGTCTTTCAGTGTTTCCATCAACTTTTTGCGGGTAAAGAAAATCCTGCTCTTCACAGTGCCGATGGAGAGGTTGAGCTTCTCCGCGATTTCTTTGTACTTAAACCCCTGGTTGTACATTTCGAATGGCGTCCGTTGCTCTTCGCTGATCTGGCCGATGGCTTTCCTGATCTCTTTGATCGAGAAATCGGAGTCCGGAAGACCGATGCCGCTCTCTTTGGAAAGATTCAGGTAGTAAAGGTCATCCGTTTTATCCAGGATGGTGTTGCTGCGCACATTCTGTCTGTAATTGTTGATGAAGGTGTTTTTCATGATCGTAAAAGTCCAGGCCTTCAGATTGGTGTTGTCGGTGAACTTTTCGCGATTGGTCAGCGCCTTGAGGTAAGTCTCCTGGACAAGGTCCTGGGCGTCTTCGTAGTTGGATGTAAGGGTATATGCAAAATACTTGAGGTTGTTCTGCAGTCCCATGAGTCTGTGGTTAAATTCTAATGCTGTCATGACGGTTGTGTTTTTTGTGTTTAATAACCTACAAGCAAAATTAAACAAAAAATTCAAGTACGCAAGTGCTTTAATACTTTTTAACAAAATAAGTTGAGCAAATAGCGTGTTTGGTTTGCTTTAAAAGCCCGTTTGCGATATAAAATTAGGCAATAAAATGCACAAATCAAAATATCTCGTGTTTAATTATTGTTAAAAAAGGGCAGGCTTTGTTTAGCTTGTGGATTTTTTTAAATAAACAAAAAAAGACTTCTACCGAAGGCAGGAAAAATGCCCACGGAAAGTTTTGGGGAGGCGGCACTTGCGGAAATAGTTCGGGTAGCGCGCGAAAAGTGTCTGACTGAGCCTGGGTGGTATGCCCTGGGCCTGTGCAGGCCCTTACCCGGTGAAGTTGGTAAACGAAGTCAGCCTGGAATGCTTTACAGGTCTTGCAGCATTTTTTTAAACTTGTCGGCGTTTTCTACCGGGATCACGTTTTTGGGGAAGGGAACTTCGGTTGTGTTGACCTGGTTGCCGGTGACGAATATTTTTTTATCTGAGAAGGTTTCTCCAAGCTTTTGGAGGTATTCCGGGAGCTCTCGTTCACTCAAGGCCGCGATGAGATAGGTGAAGAAATAGTCGGTATGGCGCACTTTAACCACTTCGCGGAGGTCGTTAAAGGGTACGGACTGCCCAAGGTAGATGACCCTGAATCCGTTTTTCTTCAGCAGGAAGCTGTAAAAGAGCAAGCCCAGTTCGTGGAGTTCGTTTTCCGGAAGATACAGGAGAAAGGTGCGGGCATCCGGAGAAGATGGCCTCGGTTGCCCATCGATGGCAATGATAAGCTTTTGCCTGATCAGGTAGGTGATGAAGTGCTCCTGGGCCGGATTGATTGTGCCAATGATCCACAGCACCCCCACTTTTTCCAGAAAAGGGTAAAGAATATGGGTCACGCACTGTTCGAACCCCAGTTGCAGGATAGCCGTGTTTAATATCTTCTCAAATGCATCCTCATTAAACTCGATCATCGCCACCACGAGATTGTTGATTGTGGTTTCGTGGTCACCATTCGTTCCGGTAACTTCCATGACTTTATCATGGATTTCCGATTCATCCATTTTGGCGATGGCAGAGATCTTGAAGCCGTGGCGATTGAGGGTGCTGATGTTGAGTAGCTTTTTCAGGTCGCAGTCGTGATAGTAACGGATGTTGGTTGCCGTCCTTTTTGGCTCAATGATATTGTACCGCTTCTCCCACATCCTGATGGTATGGGCCTTGATGCCGCTAAGCTTTTCAAGATCGTTAATGGAGTAGCGTGTCATATCAAACTTGTTTTAATACATGGGTGTAACGTTCATTTTTACAAAAAGTTCATCTCTTGGCAGAATAAAAAAAAATGCTTATATTGTAACACTTTAGCGAAGGCTTCTTATGCACTGGTATGGGTTCAGTGGAATATCGGGCCGGTATTGTTATTAAAATCAATCGTTCAATCATAAAATGCATCATATATGGAGCTTAACACATTGGAAGTCACAGAGCAGCCAGAGGGTTTCCGGTTTACCAGTATTCGTGAGCTGGTAAACCAAACCCTGAACGAAAAATTTGAATCCCCCGTAAACACAACGGGCATACCCTCCGGTTTTAAACAACTGGATGAGGCGATGGGTGGATTTCAAAAAGGCAGGATGTATACCTTAGCGGTTAGACCAGGAATGGGTAAGACCGCTTTTTTATTGTCCCTTGCCAACAACATGGCCGTAAAAAATGACCACACCGTGGCCATTTTCTCTTCCGAGCGTTCGGATGTCAAGATGACCAGGCGCCTGATTGAGAGCGAAACCGGGATGTCGGTACATAAGTTGCAATCCGGCGACTTAAAACCCAGTGAGAAGGACCACATGCTATCCCTCCTGAGCAACATTGCCAAAGCCAGGATCTTCATTGATGATACGCGCGGACTCAGCATTGGCACGTTTGC
>PUPG01000234.1 GCA_003553005.1 Bacteroidales bacterium | reverse complement strand
GCAGGCAGGCAGTGCAGGAATTTCACCTTGGGATTGCCTGTTTTTTTGATCACATCCATATTCACCTGGTAAGGCTTGAGCAGTTCGATGCGTTCCTTCCAAACCTCATCGGGTTCGCCCATCGAAACCCATACATCGGTATATAGGAAATCGACACCTTTAACGGCTTCTTCCACATCTTCGGTGATGGTGATTTTGGCTCCGGTTTCCTTGGCGATCTCTTGCGCCTGGGCTACCAGGTCTTCGCTTGGTTGAACTGACTTGGGCGCAGCAGCACGAAAGTCCATGCCCATCTTGGCAGCACCAATCAGCAATGAATTGCCCATGTTGTTACGGGCATCACCAAGGTAGCAGAAAGAAACCTGGTGCAGAGGTTTGTCGCTGTGCTCGATCATGGTCTGGAAGTCTGCCAGGATCTGCGTGGGATGAAATTCATTGGTAAGACCGTTCCATACGGGCACACCGGAGTATTCAGCCAATTCTTCTACTGTTGTCTGGGCAAAACCGCGGTATTCAATGCCGTCGTACATGCGCCCAAGTACCCTTGCCGTATCCTTCATCGATTCTTTTTTGCCGATCTGGCTGCCTGTGGGGCCGAGGTAAGTTACCAGGGCACCCTGGTCAAAAGCGGCCACCTCAAAAGCACAACGGGTACGTGTGGATGCCTTTTCAAAGATCAGGGCGATGTTCTTGCCCTTCAATCTTTGCTGCTCATATCCGGCATATTTTGCCTTTTTCAGGTCAACAGACATCTCGAGCAAAAACTTGATTTCCTGCGGGGTGAAGTCCAATAACTTCAAAAAACTTCTGTTTCTTAAATTAAAAGCCATCTTGATTCCTCCTAATGTTTATTATGGTGTTAAAATGATTGTATTTAAAAGTCTGTCAGGGCAGGATGACCGTGCCGTTGCCGTCTTTACCCAACTCACTGGCCTCCGTGATGATGGCATCTGAACCGCCATGTTCCACAAACTGAATGCAGGCACGCACCTTGGGAGCCATGCTGCCCTCGGTAAACTGACCGTCATCCAAATGCTTCGTGATCTCTTTGACGGTGATGCGCTCCAGTTTTTCCTGGGTTGGCTTGTTGAAGTTCACAAACACATTCGATACATCAGTAAGAATGCAGAATTCATCCGCCTTGATCTTGTTGGCCAGCAATGAAGAGGCCAGGTCTTTGTCAATCACCGCATCAATGCCAATGATTTTACCCTTTTCATCAATGTAGGCAGGAATGCCGCCACCACCAACAGTGATCACAATATTGCCCTCGCGTGCCAGCTTTTCCACTGCTGGCCAGTTGGGAATATTCAGGGGCTTCGGAGAAGCCACAACCCTTCGCCAGCCGCGGTCGCGCGGATCTTCATGAAACACCCAATTGTTTTCCTTGGCCAGCTTGTCGGCTTCTTCTTTTGAATAAAAGGGACCAACAGGCTTCGTAGGGTTCCTGAATGCCGGATCTTCTTTGTCGACAACGACCTGGGTAACGAGGGTCACGATGTTGCGTTCAATGCCATGCTCGGCAAGCACGTTCCGCAGCTGTTGCTCGATCATGAAACCGATGGACCCCTGCGTCTCTGCCACGCAGAAATCAATCGGTTGCTTGGGCAACCCATAAACCTGGTTACCAGCCTCATGTTGCAGAAGCACGTTGCCTACCTGCGGCCCGTTACCGTGTCCGATCACCAGGTCATAGCCCTTTTTGATCAGCGGAACCAGGTGCTGACAGGTTTCATACACATTCTGCTCCTGCTCATCAATGGTCCCTTTCTGACCACTCTGTAAAAGCGCATTCCCTCCAAAAGCAATCACTGACAATTTTTTCATATCCATAAAATTTAAAGTGTAAAGCAATCCAAATAAAAAGCCCCTGAAAATAGCCTGAAGAGGCGATGATAACATACCAATCCTTGCCCGCTGCACTTGCATGCAGTTGCGCCAAAACCAAACTAATTGGGGATAGCAGCCAGGGCCTGGAAAAATATCTTATAAGCCACCATAAAACAAGCATTTAAGGGGGTTAACGAATCATCAAAATTTCGAATGGAGGCAAAGATAATGTATTTGGTGAATATGCCGGAAAAAATCACCAGGCATGGGTCAGGTATCTTGCAAACAAGGCTTAATCTGCTTGCTCTGAAGTCTTTTCCAAAACATAGTGATTCCCCAGGTCACCACTGTAACGATCTCCTTCATCTTCCATGTGCACCAGGAAATTTTCAGCAACCATAAACCGGGTAAAGCCATGCTCTCCGTGCAACCGGATCACACCACCGCTTGCCTCCCAGGAAAATGCACCTGCCGAGTGCAGCACGGCGTCCTTGTCACGGCCCAAGTGCTTCAACCGTTTCTCGAATTGTTCATCATCCAGGATCACAATGGTGGTTTCAATGCCATCACAATCCCCACAAGGCAATATCCCCTGGTATGTCCCCTTAAAGTCAAGGGCAATACGCGACGTGTGCGTGTCAAATACAGGAGTGGTATCCACGCCTTCCATAAAAGGCGCTTCGGCTTGCCCTGAGCTACCGGAGGGAGACTCGCACGCGCCGAGTAAAATCAGGAACAATGCAGGCAAACAGGTCAGTCTGATCATCACAAGGTGTTTTTGTTTTCGAAGATAAGCTTATATTTGTAAAATATTATCCGTTTTACGTTTTTTGTACCATGACCAATACCTACAACTCCGGCAATCAACCTGCCCATCGTGCGATCATCACTTTTTTACTTGGCTTTATCTGCCTGCCACTGGCCCTGGCGTTTTATCCGGACCGCCAACCGGAGGTGCCCGTAAATCCTGCCACGATACCGGAATACGATACTGTGGCCGGGGTTGTGATGTACTGGAATCCGGGAAGTAACTCTGCTTACGATCAGATCGTGGCGTCTGTAGTCAACGGGATCCAGCCCAGGGCCACGGTCTTCATGCAGACCAACAACCAGAACCACCAGGATCAAATGATCAACACGTTTACGAATTACGGCGTACATGTAGATAATATTGTATTTATTGAAGTGTTTGGTGACCGGATCTGGATACGCGATCATGGCCCGTTCAGTATTTACGACAATGATTCCCTGGCATTTGTCGGGTTTAACGACCTGGCTACTGGTCACGCCGACCAGGACCTGCCACAACGGCTTGCTGAATACTGGGACATCAACTATTACGACTTCCCGCACATCATTTTTGATGGCGGAAACTACCTGGTGGACAGTCACAGCAGACTGTATGCCACCGACCGGCTTTATACCAACAACCCAAACATCCCACCGGAAACCATCGACACCATCCTGGAATCCTATATGGCCATCGATACCATTGTCACCTTTGAGGCACTCAGCAACGATTACTGGGGGCACCTCGATATGCAGGTCAAGCTCCTGAACGACACGACCTTTGTGATCAGCAGTGTGGATGAATGGCACCAGGATTACCAGATCCTGCAAAGCAACCTGGCCGTCCTCCAATCACTCGAACACCCGGAGGGCAAAAGCTATCAGATCGAACAGATCCCCAAAGCCGACAACTGGAAAACCTATATCAATAGCCTGATCGTCAACGATGCCGTGCTGGTGCCCATTTATAGCAGTCCGAGTGACAGCTACGCGCTGCAAACCTACCAGGATCTGATGCCTGGGGTGGAGGTGATCGGCATAGACTGCAACGCGATGATCCACTGGGAAGGGGCGATCCATTGCATCACCAATCAACTCCCCCCATTTCATGCCCAGGCCGGAGATGACGATGACAACGGGGATGACGACAATGGGGATGACGACAATGGGGATGACGACAATGGGGATAACGACAATGGAGATGACGACAACGGGGATGATGACAACGGAGATGACGACAATGGAGATGATGACAATGGAGATGATGACAATGGAGATGATGACAATGGAGATGATGACAATGGAGATGATGGAGATGACGGGGACGATGATGATGGGGATGAAACCCACATCCGGGAACAGGAAACAGGCATTGCAGACAACACCATCCACATATACCCCAATCCTGCTACCGACCTGACCTTTGTGGATTTCCGCATTACCGGGAGCGACGATTATCGCCTGGAGGTACTGGACGCAAATGGCAGGCAAGTTCACCGGGTCAACATCCCCGCCTGGTATTTGGGCGACTATTCTGTACCAGTAGATGTACAGGCACTGGAGCCCGGTGTATACGTCATACGATTGAGCGGTTCAAACGGTTCAGTGAGCGATC
>PUPG01000001.1 GCA_003553005.1 Bacteroidales bacterium | reverse complement strand
TCATTGTGCAGGATAAATGCATTGGATGCGGGACCTGCTTTGACGTGTGCAAATTCAATGCGGTGCTCATCAAATAAGTGAAAGCAAGGTATGGACTGTAAAATTGAAGTAAACAATAAGACGATCCCGGCAACGGAGGGAGAAAGCCTCCTGGACGCTTTGCGCGAACACGGGTTTAAAATTCCCACCCTTTGCCACATGAACCGCTTTTCGCCTACAGGTGCCTGCCGACTCTGTGTGGTGGAGGTTGAAGGCAAGAAAGACCTGATTACTTCCTGCTCATATCCCGTGGAGGATGGAATGAAAGTGAAAACCAACTCCCAGCGGGTGATTAAGGCCCGGAAATCGCTGGTCGAGCTTCTCCTTTCCAATCATCCCGATGATTGTCTCTATTGCCAGCGAAATGGCCATTGTGAGCTGCAGTGGCTCGCCGGCGAAATGAACGTGAAGGAAAGGAAATACTTTGCCGGCAAACTGACGGACAATCCCGACTATTCCAGTACTTCCGTAGCCAGGGACCCCGCCAAATGCGTGCTTTGCAGCAGATGCGTGCGGATTTGCGAAGAAGTGCAGCGGGTAACGGCCATTGACTTTATCTCCAGGGGAAACGAAACAAAAGTCAACAGCGCTTTCCACAAAGGGCTCAACATTTCATCCTGCATACACTGCGGTCAATGCATCCAGGTATGTCCTACCGCCGCATTGCTCGACATCTCCCACCTGGAAAAAGTACAGGCCGCCCTGGGCAATGGTCGCAAACAGGTCATGTTTGTGATCAGTCCGTCGGCCATCGCCAGCGTGACAGAGCTGATGGGGTTCAAGCCCAAGGACAATGTGCTGGAAAGACTGACGGCTGCGCTCAAAAGACTTGGCGCAAGCAAGGTCTTCGACATGGGAACAGCCGCAGATGTCCACATACTGGAAGAGGCCCGGCAGCTTGCCGAAATGCTCAAGGCCAGGGATAAGACACAACAACCACTGATGTCTTCCTGTTGTCCTTCCTGGGTGAGCTACGTGTCCGCATTCAGGCCGGAGGCCCGGCAACACCTGGCCGCAGTGAAGTCGCCGGGACATATTGCCGGGAGTTTGCTAAAAACCGACTATGCCCGTGAAAACGACATCGCCGGAGAAGAGATATATACCGTGAGCATCACACCCTGCGTAGCTAAGAAATATGAAGCAAGCTGGGAGAAGAATACCCACCAGGGGGTTTCTGAAGTCGATGCCGTGCTCACCGTTCGTGAGCTTTTCCGCTTGCTCCGGAGCTTCGGACTGAACCTGGCCCAGATGGAAGAAGAAGCCCCGGATGGCCCCTATCGGCAATCCTCTGCCGCAGCCAATAAAATGGGTTACTCCGGCGGGAAAGCCGAGGCCGTGGCACGGGAATTGTTCCGCATGATGGGGGGCAACAGCAAGGAAAAGTTCCGGTTTTTGCAGCCCAAGAGCATGGCCGGGAAAAGGGAGACGCAAATCAGCATCGGGAAAAAACAAGTGGGCTTTGCCTGGGTGAGCAGCATTGCCGAAGCAGAGGATTACCTCAATGAGCTGATTGAAGAGGGGCGGGAAGACATCCATTACATCGAGGTGATGGCTTGCCTGGGAGGATGTGCCGGTGGCGGCGGACAACCCATCAGCCGTGGTTTTGAGAAGCCCAAAGCACGAAAGAAATTGTGCGGCGACATGGAGAAAACAGCGCCATGGCCATCGGCCGGTGAAAACACCCTGGCAGCCGAATTGTTTGCCCGGATCCCCTTTACAGACAACCAGATGTGGGAAGGGTGACTCCCTCTTACACGCTAAGCGCAACAGAAATTATGCCTGAGAAAGATAACAAGGAAATCATTTATACGATCAAGGATCGCTGCAAGGTATGTTATACCTGCGTCAGGGAGTGTCCGGCAAAAGCCATCAAGATCATCAATGGCCAGGCCGAGATCATTCCTTCCAGGTGCATTGCCTGCGGCAACTGCATCCGGGTTTGCAGCCGCGATGCCAAGATGTTTGCCTTCTCCATCGATAAGGTGAAATCGCTGCTCAACAGCCATCAAAAAGTGGCTGCCATCGTAGCACCTTCCATCGCCGGCGAGTTTACCGACATCAAAGACTACCGGCACTTTGTGGGAATGATCAAAGCCCTGGGTTTTGATTACGTGAACGAAGTGGCGTTCGGCGCCGAACTCATCGCCAGCAAATATAAAGAGCTGCTGGAGTCCAAACCGGGCAGACCGCTCATCTCAACAAGCTGTCCATCCATTGTGAGCTACGTGGAAAAACACCATCCACAAATCATTGACTCCCTCGTGCCTGTGGTTTCTCCCATGGTGGCCACCGCCAAAGTGTTGAAGGAAAAACACGGCGATGACCTGCGGATTGTCTTTATCGGTCCCTGCATCGCAAAAAAAGTGGAAGCTGAGGAAGATCAATTCCAGGGACTCATTGATGAAGTGATTTCCTTCCTGGAACTGAGACGCATGTTCGCGGAGAAAAAAATCACGGAAGCAAATGCCGAACCCCACGAATTCGACACGCCCGTGGCAGGAAAAGGAGCCATTTTTCCGATCAGCGGTGGCATGTTGCAGACTGTCGACCTGGAAGAGGACTTCGTGAAGGGAGATATCATCGTAGCCGAAGGGCGACACGACATCATTGAGGTCCTGCGGGAATTTGAGGAAGGCTACCTGGAAGCCAAGATGTTTGACCTGCTCCTGTGCAACGGCTGCATCAATGGTCCGGGCATGAGCCATAACCAGCAATTTTTTTACAAGAGAAAGAACATTTCCAATTTTGCCAAGCGCAGAAATGACCTGATCGACCAGGAAAAGTGGCAACAAGACCTGGAAACCTACCTCAAACTCGAGCTCAGCAGGACTTTCCAGGCTGATGATCAGCGATTCCCTGATCCGCCCAACGAGGAAGAGATCAGGGAAATCCTGAGGAAATTCGGAAAAAAAGAACCGGAAGATGAACTGAATTGCGGCGCTTGCGGCTACGACACCTGTCATGAACATGCAGTGGCCATCCACCAGGGCCTTGCTGAATCTGAGATGTGCTTGCCCTATACCATTGACAAACTGCATGAATACATTACTGAACTGGATAAATCCAACCAGAAACTAGCCAGCACACAGGATGCCCTCAAGCAAAGTGAAAAACTGGCTTCGATGGGCCAATTGGCAGCTGGTATCGCGCATGAGGTAAACAACCCGCTCGGCGTGGTCATCATGTACAGCCATATCCTGCTGGATGAAATGGATCCCACTTCGCCCTTGTACCGGGATTTGAAGATGATCGTCGAGCAGGCAGACCGGTGCAAGAAAATTGTAGGCGGACTGCTCAATTTTGCCAGGAAGAGCAAGGTGAAGATCGACAAGATTGATGTCAAAAAGCTCATCAACAGCGGCCTCAAGACATTCGTGCTGCCAAAGAACGTCGATCTCGACATCCGGGTCAACACCAGGGACCCGAACCTGGAATGTGATCACGATCAGATGGTACAGGTGTTTTCAAACCTGCTGAAGAATGCCGTGGATGCGATGCCCGAGGGAGGTAAACTCAGCATCGTGGTTGGCGAACAACCCCATGGCGACGGACTGGAGATTAAGATCTCGGACACCGGTACGGGAATCTCCAAAAAGAACCAGGAAAGGATGTTCGAACCCTTTTTTACCACCAAGGAATCCGGACACGGCACGGGCTTGGGACTGCCCATCATTTATGGCATCATCAAAATGCACCGGGGAAATATCAAGGTTGAATCCAACGATGATCCGGAAAAAGGCCAGACAGGCACCACATTTATCCTGAGTTTGCCGCGCAAATCTGCCGAAAAAGAGAAGGGGCCTGTGGATCAACTGGAAAACGAAGACGAGGCCATTGGCTAAAATCCATAAAACACCAGCATTATGCTAAAACAAGAGAAGAAAACCATATTGATTGTCGATGATGATGTCGATTATCTGTTTCAGATGCGGGAAGGCGTCAAGGACATGGGGTTTGAGGTAATCACCGCCGGAACCCAAAAGGAAGCAGAGGACATTATCGAACGCACCCGGCCGGATCTGGCCATCCTGGACCTGATGATGGAAAACCAGGATACGGGATTCATCCTGAGCCATAAGATCAAAAGCAAGTATCCGGAGGTGCCGGTCATCATTGTCTCTGCCGTTACCGCGGAAACGGGAATGCTTTTCGATGTGACCACCGAGGAGGAACGCGACTGGATCAAGGCCGACCTCTTCCTGGACAAAGGCATCCGGAATGATCAGCTGCATAAGGAGATTAAGAAGTTGCTAAAAATGTAATTC
>PUPG01000069.1 GCA_003553005.1 Bacteroidales bacterium | reverse complement strand
TGCGCAACGAGTACCAGAGCATCTTTCCTTTCCAGGAGAGCGCCCATGCCATTTTAAACTCTGCACTCATGTACGAACCCGCCGTCTTTTCGCATTATGCCCCGGCAGTGGCCTTGCCCGATAAAGCAGAAAACGAGCAGATCCGCGAAGAGGTCAACCGGCTCAACCGCATCCTCTCCCTGCTAATCCCCATCGACCCGAAAGACATCCCGCCCACATCCGTACTGCGCGAGTTCATCGGTGGCAGCAGCTTTCAGTATTCATAAGCCCGCCGGGAGCCTGCACCCCCCCCATGTCAATGTCTAGACAGACCCGAGGATGATTATATTCACGTGGGGGTTCGAACCAAGCAGGCTGTTGGCTGTTGGCTATTGGCTGTTGGCTTTTTGGCTGTTGGCAAGAAAGCCAAAAGCTAAAAGCCAAGAGCCAACAGCACGCCTATTGAAAACATAAACTCCAGATAACCAATAATTCGAAAAAACACACCACATAAAATATTGCCCTGGCTTAAACAAATGTTTACGGTGCTGGTTTTTTTTATATCTTGCGCCCCAATTTTGCAATTAATCGTATATCCACTAACCAAAATGATTTTCATTATGCGAAAAATGATTTTGATGGTCGCTTTCCTCATGGCGGCCTCCACCATACTGCACGCAGGTGGTTATGAGGTAAGTCTGCATGGCCAGCGACAGGTTGGCATGGGGCTGATCGGCACTTCCCTGAGCCTGGATGCCAGTGCAGCCTTCAACAACCCCGGTGCCCTGGCCATGATGCCTGGCAACATCAGTGTCGTGGGCGGAGTAAACGGAGTTTTTGGCAGCACCGCTTTCCAGATGGAAGCGCCGTCCGTCTACCAGGCAAAAACCGATAACCCGCTGAGCACGCCGTTTCATTTTTATGCCGCCGGGATGCTGACCGACAGGCTGGCAGCCGGCATTGCCGTCAACACCCCCTATGGCAACAGCCTGGAATGGGAAGATGGTTGGGCAGGCCGCTTCCTGATACAAAACATCTCCCTGATGGCGATCACCGTGCAACCTACCCTATCCTACCGCATCTCGGATATGTTTTCCGTTGGTGCCGGCTTCGTCTATGCCTACGGAGCAGTAGACATGGAGCGGGCACTCCCCGTGGAAGGCCCGGACGGTGAAGCGAGGCTGAACATCGACGGGACCACGGGCAATTACGGATTCAATGCCGGAATCCAATTTGCCCACCCTTCTGGTCTGCAAGCCGGCCTTAGCTACCGCTCACAAATCGACATGGAAGTAGAAGGTGGCGACGCCTTGTTCTCCAATATCCCTTCTTCCCTGGCCATGGAATTTCCGGCAAGCAACAAGGTGGATGTCAGCCTGCCACTGCCGGCAAACCTCGATTTTGGTGTCTCTTATCAAGCCACGCCAGACCTCCTTGTTGGCATGGCCCTGCACTACGTCTTCTGGGGAGCATACGAAGAATTGGTGTTTGATTTTGAAGAAAACACCGGCAGCCTGCCAGACAGCTACAACAAGCGCGACTACAGCAATACATTGATATTCAGGGCTGGTGGAGAATACCGGGTCACCCCGGGCATCTACCTCAGGGCAGGAGGCTATTTCGATCCCACCCCGGTGAGCAGCGATTACTTTTCACCGGAAACACCCAGCCTGAACAACCTGGCCTTTACAGGTGGCCTTTCCTTTTTGCCAATTCCTGAATTGAGCATCGATGCCAGCCTGCTTTATATCATTGGCCTGGAGGATGACATGCATTACACGCCCGAAAACTTCGGCGGCAGCTATTCGAGCAGGATCGTCATCCCTGGCATCGGCATCTCCTATCAACTGTAAAATCTTAAAATGATCATAACCATGACAAAAAAATATATCCTACCACTCCTATTGCTATTCCTTGCCGGATTCATCAGCAGCTGTGATGCCGACATCGACGAATTCAGTCCTGACCCCGGCGAGGCAGATTTCAGCACCTTTGTCTCACTGGGCAACTCGCTCACCGCCGGATTCATGGATGGTGAGCTGTATCGCGAAGGGCAGCACAACTCATTGGGCGGCATCATGGCCGGCCAATTCATGCACGCGGGACTGGAAAACTTTAACCAGCCCCTGATGCGGGATGACCTTGGCTTTGGTGGACGACTGATGCTCGCTGAGGTAGAAGGGCAGTTGCTTCCAGTGCCCATGCCCGGTTCTCCTGATCCCGGAAATTACGAAAACATTTTCCACACAGATGGCCCGTTTCACAACCTGGGCGTGCCCGGTGCCAGGGTTCAGCATTTGCTGTTTGAAGGCTATGCAGCCCTTAACCCCTATTATGAGCGGTTCGCCGCTGACATCCAGACCAGCAGCGTCCTCACTGACGCCCTGGCATTGAACCCCAGTTTCTTTTCCTTGTGGATCGGCAGCAACGACATCCTTACCTATGCGATGAGTGGCGGCGAAGGCGACAACATATTGCCACCGGAAGATTTCAGTGCGGCTTACCAGCTCCTGGTGCAACAACTCACCCAGAACGACGCCCTGGGCGTGACGGCCAACATTCCGGGCATCACACAGATTCCCTATTTCACCACCGTGCCATACAATGCCCTGCTATTGGCTGATCCCGACCTGGTGAACCTGTTGAATGCAGCCTATGCGGAAGCTCCCCATATCAGTTTTGAGGTGGGTCCCAACCCGCTGGTGGTAGCTGACCCCGATCATCCCGCCGGCATCCGTCAGCTGGAAGCAGACGAGCTTGTCCTGCTACCTGCCCTGGACGGAATCTTGAACGAGGGATGGGGCAGCGAAGTGCCCATTGGATCCGAATATTATCTGAACACCACCCAGATCGAGCACATCGACGCGCACATAGCGGCCTATAACGACATCATCAGCGCCACAGCCAACGAAGCCAACCTGGCCATGGCGGATGTGAATCAGCTGCTGCTTGAGGCCGAACCCGGCATCTATTTCGATGCCATCGCCTTCAACACGGAGTTCGTCAGTGGGGGTGTCTTTTCCCTGGATGGCATTCACCTGTCGGCCAGGGGATATGCCATTGTGGCCAACGCCTTCATCGAGGCCATCAACAACCAATACGAGGCTAACATTCCGAAGGTGGCCATCGGAAACTATCCGGGGATCCAGTTTCCATAAACCTTACTCCTCGTTATTCATAAACCCCTGGTCTTCGATGGCATCAAGGAACACCTTGCTGAAATGGACGTTGTCCTTTTTGGTGTACCGCTTGAAGGTAAAGATCTGGGCCAGGTTTTCCAGTTGGTTTTCTTCAATCAGTTTGGCCGTGAGCGGCAGGTTTTCCTTGTGGGAATAGATGCGGTCAATATCCTCAGGCGAATAATCCTTGTATTGCTCCTGATGCACGACCCCTTCCGCGGGAAGCCTGTCGACCTGCTCCGGGTCTTCATTGGGGTAGCCCACCACGACGGTGGTCACGGGCACCACGCCTTCGGGAAGGTCAAAAAAGTCGATGAGCTTATCGGCCTGGTAGGTGGTTGGTCCGAGGTAACAGATTCCAAGTCCATGTGCTTCAGCAGCCACACACACGTTTTGTGCCACCAGCAGGGCATCAATGGAAGCAGTGAAGAACGACAGGAAGTTGTCGTAGCCAGGATTGGCATCGCGCTGCTCGCACCACTTATTGAAACGATTGAAGTCCGCACAGAAAGTGAGGGTCACTGGTGCCTGCTCAACCATTTGCTGGCCAAAATGCAGTTTGCACAACTCCTTGCGCCTTTGCTCATCCTTGGTCACGATGACCGAATAGACCTGCATGTTGCCTGTGGTTGAGGCGCGAAAGCCTGCTTCCAGGATCTCATCCAGGATGTGGTCATCAATGGGATCCGTTTTGTAATTGCGGATGGTTTTATGGTTTAAGAGGGTCTTGATGGTTTCCATATTGTCGCGTTTTGAGGTTTCCGTCAGGTTTCATTCAGATCGCAAAAGTAAGGGTTTCTTGCTGGCTTTACAAATACCTCTTCAGACATGGCCGATAGCATGGATAAGCAGGCGCATTTGATCAGGAATACGGTGAAATTCATCCGGCTGTGCGGGCCCGGTTCACCCGTTGCTCCGGGCTGGCAAGTGCCCGGTTCCTCTAATGTGACTTTATGGAAGCCATCTTAGTGAAACACCTTTGTGCCTTTGAGCCTTCGTGGCATTTCCATTTGCCACTAAGACACCAAGGCCACAAAGGTTTCACCAAGAATTAAATATATAGTACACTAAATCAAGAAGTTATTGAGCCATAAAAACATGCGAAACTCCTGATCTTAAATCATGCTTTTGATGCAGGTTTTTCCTTGCCTTCCACGCGTTT
>PUPG01000068.1 GCA_003553005.1 Bacteroidales bacterium | reverse complement strand
TGGTCAGTAAAGAAGGTTACCTGGATGCCACAGGACAGTTTGTGATCGCCGATGAAGATGTGACGGTTGAAGTGGTGATGGAAGCGGATGATGTGTCTGTTACAGATCCCGACACAGATCACATGGTGGTGTATCCCAATCCGGCCAGCGACAGGTTAACGATCGAAACCGGAACAACCATTGAAAAGATCCGGATCTTTAACCTCACCGGGCAGGTCGTTTACGAAGCGAGCCCCGCTGCCAATACACACGCCATGGATGTCAGCCGTTTTGATGGGGGTATCTACCTGGTTGAAATCCACCAGGGACAAAAGGTATCCCATCACCAGGTAAGCATTCATAAATAGTAAGTTATTAACGCTACCCATTAATATTCAGGCAAATGCAAAGGCACTCGGTGCTGGCATTCATTACCGCAAACATCGATTTTCTGTCTGCCTTTGCATTTGCCGGGTTGGCGCCATCATTAAATCATTTCCAATCATGCGCATTACAGGTATCTTCTTGTTTCTTTGTGGGATGCTGCTATTCGCCAGTGGTTTCGCCAGTGAAACACCTTCACAGCCCAAAACAACCTCATTACTAAATGATAAATTGACGGAAAAATCCGCTGATGATTTTTTACCACTGATTATTCTTCTTGTTAAACAGTACGATACAGACAATCTGTACCAAGAGGCCCTGGAAAAGCCAGACAGGAAATCGCGCAGGGATTATGTCAGGCACGAACTTAAGGCTTTCAGCGGCAAGCACCAGGAGGAGCTCCTGAGTTTCCTCGCACAGCAAAAGGCAAACGGGGCAGTGCGGTATGTCAGGCCATACTGGATTGCCAATTTCGTGTATGCCGAAGTCAAACCCTCCGTTGTAGCAGCACTCCAAAGCCGCAAAGATATCGCCCGGCTGGATTACAACGAAGAACGGCCCATCCTGATTACCAGTGAGCTGAAGGAGACTGCAGCTAAAAGCAAACATAAGCCGGGTTTGCTACCGGATCATGTATGGGAAGCAGATCGGTTAAGTGAACCAACTATCGCGTGGAATGTATCCCATGTCCACGCTGATGAAGTATGGGCAGATGGATTTGATGGTGAGGATGTCGTGGTCGCCGTGCTGGATACCGGGGTCAATTATAACCACGTGGACCTGGCCGGTAATATGTGGGTACACCCCGATTATCCAAACCATGGATACAATTTCATTGACAACAATGACAACACCATGGACTATAATGGACACGGCACGCACTGCGCTGGAACGGTGGCCGGCCACGGTGCCGCCGGCACGATCACAGGGATGGCGCCGGCTGCGAAAATCATGGCCGTATCCGTGATGGACAGCCAGGGAAGCGGCACCGAAGCAGCTGTTTGGGCAGGTATAGAATTTGCCGTGGACTATGGTGCCCACGTCATGAACCTGTCGCTTGGATGGAAGCATGCCTGGAACCCCGATCGCGCGATGTGGCGGACTACCATGAACAACGCCCTGAGTGCCGGCGTGATCGCTGCCGTGGCGGCCGGCAACGAGGGAAACTCTTCGACCGACATCCCTCCGCACCAGGTAAGAACCCCCGGGGATGTCCCTCCGCCATGGCTGCATCCCGACCAGACACTGCAGGGTGGCGTTTCTGCCGTAGTCTCCGTAGGATCAGTGACGATTGAGGATGAAATTTCTGGTTTTTCCAGCAATGGCCCCGTTTCCTGGTCCAACGTATCGCCGTTCAATGATTACCCTTACAGCCCGGAAATGGGACTGATCAGACCCGATGTCACAGCTCCTGGGTCGGAGATCATCTCGCTCTCCAACGCAAGCAATACCGGATACCGCACGCTCAGCGGGACCTCCATGGCCAGTCCGGCAGCGGCCGGGGTCATCGCCCTGATGATATCCAAAAATCCTGAAATCACCCCCGAAGAAATCAGCCAAATCCTTGAGGAGAATGCGGTGGCCTTTAATGAGGACAAGAACAATGTGTTTGGGAGCGGCAGGATTCATGCGCTGGACGCAGTCCTGGCCACGCCCTTCAGCGGCATCAGTTATGTAGACCACCAGCTCGACGATTCCTTGGGCAACGACGATGGATTGATCAACCCTGGGGAAACCATCAGCATTGACCTCTATTTACAAAACCGTGCAGAAGAGCCGGTCAACGATGTGCACGCCATCATCAGCAGTCCCTCGCCATACATCCAGTTTGCAGACACCATCGCCAGCCTGGGCACTTTTCCGGCAGCGGATACCTTGCTGCTGGAAGAACTTTTTGTGTTTGAGGTATCGGACACCATTCCCGGAAACCACAAGATTCATTTTGCACTCGAAACCTATTCGGGTGATCAGCCGGATACCCGCTGGCTCAGCAGCTTCCAGGAGATGGCTCATGCCCCGGAACTGTTGACGAAGGAAGTACTGATCCTCGATGACTCCGGTCAAGAAACCAACAACCTCCTTCCCGGCGAACCGGCAACCATCCGTTTCGTCACAAAAAATGCAGGTCAATTGGCCTCCGCGGATATTCTGGCTTTTTTGTCCACCACACAAGGTTTTATTCATGTGGAGGACGGACAGCTTACCCATGACCCATTGCAACCTGGACAAGTTGCCGACATCGACTTTGATGTCCTGGTTCACCCCTCCGTGCACGACGGCGCCATTGCCCGCTTTACCTATGAGCTGCACGCCGGAGCATATCGCATCGGGGATGAATTGGCCTTTAAAACAGGACTGGTGACAGAAGACTGGAGCAGTGGTGACTTTGAGCAGTTCGACTGGGAGCATGGCGGCGTATCTGACTGGGTGCTCGATCCCGACACCGTGCATACAGGCAGCTATTCTGCCCGCAGCGGCGATATTTCCCACAACCAGCTCTCCAGCCTGCAAATCAGCCTGCCGGTAAAAACACAGGATTCCATCTCATTTTACCGGAAGGTGTCATCCGAAAACAATTATGACTGGCTGGAGTTTTATATCGACCATGAACTGATGGACAGGTGGTCGGGTGAACGCGACTGGGAACGCATGGTCTACGAGGTTGAGCCGGGGGAACGGACCTTCCGCTGGGTGTATGAAAAGGATGGCAGCATCACCGTGGGTGCTGATGTGGGGTGGATTGACAAGATCACGTTTCCGGCCCGGATGATAACCAATGCGGTGGCCGGATTTGATGCGGAAATATGCAGCAATGAGCCGTTCTTTACCCGCGGATACGCCTGGAACGAAGACCAGGTAAGCTGGACGACTGAGGGCGACGGCTATTTCGAAGATCCCAGTGTGCCGGAAACAACTTACCACCCGGGTCCATCCGACCTCCAGGAGGGACAAACGGTGCTGACGCTTGAAGTTACCGGCGATGAAGATGCCGTGTCAGACAGCATGACATTGTCTTTCCTGGAAACACCATACGTCGACCTGGGCGGTGATGCGGTGGTTTGTTACGGAGAAACCCTCCTGCTTGATGCCGGTGAGGGAGAATATCACTACAACTGGTTTGATGGGTCGACCGGACAAACGTATCTTGTTGACCCGGATGAACACGATACGGATGAACTGCTGGTCTGGGTCGAAGTGTGGCACGAAAATGCCTGCATGGATGCGGATACCATTACCATATCCTTCGAAGACTGCACGAGTGTCTATGCGCATCCTGCGGAAGACCGCTTGCAGGTCTACCCAAATCCGGCCGCAACGCAGGTCCATATCGCACACGACCAAAATATCCGGGAAATCACCCTGATGGACATCCAGGGAAGGTCCCTGAAGCAAGTATTGGTTGATGGCTCAAGCCTGTCGTTGGATATTTCCCGCCTCGAAACAGGCTTTTATCTGTTGCAGGTAAAAACCAGCGAAGGAAGTGTTACCCGAAGACTGCAAGTGATTAGATAAACCCTTGCAGCCATCTTCAAAAAAAAAGGGAGGCCCAACCGGACTTCCCTTTTTTGCGTACCCAGCAATAGCTTACGAAATGTCAATCTGCTTGGGTGGCTTGCGCTTGGCTTCTTCACGCTTGGGGATGGTGATCAGCAAAATGCCATCCTTGTGCGTGGCCTTGATTTGATCGGCATCAACCGCTTCGGGCAATGTGAACGAGCGGTTAAAGGATGTATAGCTGAATTCCCTCCGCATGTATTGACCATCCTCTTTTTTCTCGTCCTTGTGCTCTTTCTCAGAGGAGATGGTCAGCACATTGTTTTCCAGGTTGACGTTAAAGTCCTTTTTGTCCAGTCCCGGAGCAGCCACCTCAATCTGATAATCGTCATCTGTCTCCTTCACATTCACTGCCGGTGTGCTGATGCCCGGGCTGTCGGAGAATACACTATCCATCCAGTCCTTGCCGAAAAATTCATCGATAAAGCTGGGTACGTTTCCGCGAGTTCTTCTTAACATCGGTAACATATCGCAACCCTCCTTTTTTTT
>PUPG01000127.1 GCA_003553005.1 Bacteroidales bacterium | reverse complement strand
GAAGCCCCTATGACAATCACCAATGAAGGGTTCCTGGCGCTCGAGGTATCCCAGATCGCGGTCAGCCACGACCACGAAGAACACGAATTCCTGTCCGTATCCACCACCACCTTTACGCTGGAGCCCGGCGACGACAAGCAGGTCCAACTGCTTTTCGATGCCTCATCCCTGGAAGCAGGAAGCCACTCGGCCAGCATCCACATCTTCTCCAACGACCCCTTCTCCCCGGAAATACAGGTTCCTGTTGTGATGGAGGTGATCCAGACGCTCCCTGATAACGTGGTGGAGATCATCATGGACAGCGACGACCACACCCTGCTTGCAGATGCGCTGGCAGCGGCCGGATTGGTAGATCCGCTCAGCGGCGAAGGGCCTTTCACGGTGTTTGCCCCCACCGACCAGGCCTTTGAACTGCTTCCCGATGGACTCTTGGATGACCTGATGGACGATCCGGATGGGGCGCTGACCGACCTGCTGCTGCATCACGTCGTGGAAGCCTTTGCACTTTCAGGCGACCTGGATGACGGACAGGTGGTCACCACGATGCTGGGTGAAGACCTGCTCATCACCATCAGCGATGCCGGGGTGTTCGTCAACGACGCGGAAGTCACCGCCTTTGACCTGGAAGCTGACAACGGGGTCGTGCACGTGATTGACGGGGTCCTGACGCCCCCGGTAACCACCGTGGCAGACATCATCACCGAAAGTGAAACGCACGGCACCCTGCAGCTGGCACTGGAAGCGGCCAACCTCCTGGAAGCGCTGGAGGGCGAAGGCCCGTTTACCGTCTTTGGCCCGGATGATCCCGCCTTCGACGCACTACCCGCGGGGCTGCTGGATGAATTGATCGATGACCCCGAGGGTGAGCTCACGGACATCTTGTTATATCACGTGGTCGAAGGACACATCCTTGCCGGAGACCTGTCTGACGGCCAGCAGATCACCACCCTGCTCGGAGAAGAGCTCACGGTCAGCATCAACGCGGATGGTGTATTCATTAATGAGGCAGCCGTCACCGTAGCCGACCTGGAAGCCGACAATGGGGTGGTGCACGCGATCAATGAGGTGCTCATTCCCGGAGCGGACGATGCCACCAGTGTAGACCAGGTCGCAGACACCCCCTTGCCGGTCAACCTGTATCCCAATCCGGCCAGGGACGTCCTGAACCTGGACATCACATTGGCTGAGGCAGAAAATGTACGCATCACCATCCATTCCCTCATCGGGGAAACCGTTTCGGCACAGGACCTCGGAATGTTGCCGGCCGGAACGCACAGCATCACGCAGCACCTGGGAAGGTTATCGCCAGGCACGTATATCGTAAGTGTGCAAACCGGCAGCAACAGGGAAAACCTGAGGCTGCAGATCATTGGAAGTTAGAAGATGCCTGGGGTGAAGGTGGGATGTTTGAGATTACGGATCCTACTAGGGGTGTGCGATGTGATGCTGGGTTAGATGTGATGGTGGGTTAAGGGGTTGAGGGGTTAAAGGGTTTAATGGCACAATACACCGTATCACCTGACATTTCGACCTTTTGTCCTTTTGTCCTTTTGTCCTTTAAAACTATTTTCAAGCCATGGCTAAACCGAACATCCTGCAAATGATCCGCGCTCCCTTCCTGAGCTCCATCATTGCCCCACTCCTGGCCGGCACCCTGTTGGCCGTTTACATCAACGAGACCTTTTACCTGGTCAACTTCCTTTTGGTGATGGTCATCGGCGTGGGCCTGCACGCAGCAGTCAATGTATACAACGACATTTATGATACCATCCAGGGCACCGACAAGGTGAACGTGCACCGCAACGAGGCCAGTGGCGGATCCGGCATCCTGCAGGACCACCCGGAGCTGATGGGCAGGATGTTCACCCTTGCCAGGGCATCATTGGTGCTGGCATTGGCAGGCACCGTGGCCCTGACCTTTTTCATTGAGCGGTCGTTGTGGCCGCACCTGTGGTTTTTATACCTGCTGTCGGCGTTTTTCAGCAAGTATTACACGGCCCCGCCGGCAAAGCTCGCTTACCGGGGCCTGGGGGAAGTCTCCGTATGGTTTGCATTTGGACCAATGGCGATCCTGATCGCCTCCGTAAGTCAGCAAGTGGGCTTTCATCCGCAGGTCAACCTCCTGATGCCGGCTACCGGCCTCAGCACCCTGTCCATCCTGCTTGCCGGTCAGCTGATCGACCTGGATGCCGACCGTGCCGGGGGAAAGCACGGGGTGGCCAGTCGCCTGGGCACGTGCAAGACCGCCTGGATCTACCTCCTGGTCCAGCTGGCCATTGTGGCTAATGTCATTGCGATGGCGATCCTGTTTCCCGCTCCCGGCTGGCCGCTGCTGCTGAGCCTGATCCCTTATTTGCTGATCTTCCCGAAAGCCGCCGGCATCATCATGAAACACCACGAACACGCTGCGATGGTCAAGAAAGGCGCCAAACTCACCGTGCTGATACACATTGTATTCTCCTTTTTGCTGATCGTGGGGATGGGTCTTAGGGTTGTTTTGATGTAGGTCTGAAGTTTGAAGTTTGAGGTTTGAGGTTTGAGGTTGCCCGAGGCATTTGTGTGCATCTGTGAAAACCATTGGTGTTATTTTGTGGATATGTCTTAACCTCAAAACCATTGCCCCAGCCCAGATCATCACCTTCCCAAAAACCATCGTAAACCCGAACCCCTTAATCCAATAACCCCTTAACCAAACAACACTCCGTTTCAATCCGTATTACCGCAACCGCCTCGGGCAACCTCAAACCTCAAACTTCAAACTGCAAACCCATTACAGGCTCATTGCGCGCAGCAACAGATAAAACACCGGTGCTACCACTGATCCCAGCAAGTTCACCACGTCGTTGGGCGTGATCCCCTCCACCCTGCCTTGCTGTTTCCTGAACCACGCACTTCGCTCCAGGTGGGGTTCGGCGAAGGCGCCCAGCAGGGTGTCGACGAAGGAAGAGAGCCATCCTGCCGCTCCGATGGCCAGAATTAGTCCGGCATCCAGGCTTCCGTCAAAGAGGAAGACGGAGAGCGCTGCGATAAGCAGGGCACCGGTCAGTCCCGAAACACTGCCAGCCAAAGAGATCCCACCGGAAACCCCGGACTCCCGCCAGCGACATTCTCCGACGGAGAAAGACCTCCGGTGAAAAACCGGACCAGTTTCGCTCGCCCAGGTATCGGCCGTGACCGCCGCGATCAATGCCGCGAAGAGATAGGGCAGTTGCGCATCACCCGTGACCAGGAAGACGGCGGAGATGAGAAGCGCCCAGAAGATGTTGGCCAGCACCTGCCAGCTGTTTCGCCTGTTGGCCGAAGATTGGCGCCCTTTCCGTGCCGAGTTGACTTTGGTCAGCAGCACGGAGGTAAAGAAAAAGGCCAATACCGGCAACAGCCAGTTCACGCCCAGCACACCCAGGAAATAAACGGCCAGGAAGTAGACCACCACGGCCGCCTGTTTTGTCAGCAAGCCCATCCTGAAGAAAGCCCAGGCCCCGAGAGCGGAAAGCAACACCACCAGCAAGAGCAATGGCAGGCTGCCATCATATCTTTCGATGATCAAAAAATACAAGGCAGATCCCACCGGGATGGAAAAGTTATCAGAGCCTTTATAGGAGATCACCTCAAAAGTGATGGCCAGCAGGATGGCCAGGATGATGTAGGCGTGAAAGTCGATCGTATCGGAAGGCAACAACAGGCAGTAGATGAGGAAGGCCGTAATGGCAAATCCCAGCACGCCATAGAGGCTTTTTTCCTCCCTGAGCATGTTGAATTTGATGTTGCCCGGCCTGATCTGCCCTGTAAGGTTGGCTGCGGTATCGGAGACCGTGAGGATGAGCAGGGAGATCTGGAAATAATGTATGGGTTGGTGATAGAGGAGGATAAAGGCGGTGATGATGCCCAGGGGATAAAAAAGCGTGCCCAGGCTGGCGTCATCCGTGCGATGAACAATGCGAAAGCGCTGTAAGGGAAAAGTAACCACGGCAAAGAGCGAGCCCGCCGCGATGAGCACCAGCAAGACCTGCTTCTCCAGGAACAGGGTAAGCAGGAAAATGGCCAGGCCAGTGAACAGGTGAATGCTTTTTCGGATCAAACGGTTTTTTAAGGACATCGCAAGCGTTTTTTCCTGCATGGGTCTTGCAGGTACATCCAACTAACAATGGCCAGGAAAAAAAGTTGCAAGCAAGAACCATCTGTCTGTTAATCATCGGTTTTTACGTATATTTGACGATAGAAGCAGAGGCTTGAAAGTTGAATCCACAAATTAACACAAATGGTTTTCACAGATGCACACAAATGCCTCGGGCAACCTCAAACTTCAAACCTCAAACACCAAACCGCTTCGCCCGGGCTCAATACAGCGCATCACCGGACATTTGGACCTTTAGACCTTTTGTCCTTTCGTCCTTTTGTCATTATGTCATTATG
>PUPG01000196.1 GCA_003553005.1 Bacteroidales bacterium | reverse complement strand
GCCCAGATGGACCAATATATATCAATTGATCGTTTTTGACAAACAAAACCTATAGGGTTACCGCGATATAATCATTGATACAAGACATAAAAAGGCTTGGCAATTGCTGCCAGGCCTTTTTATTTAACATAACCAGAAAACGATGCTGTGAAAAGGCTCCCGAACCGTGAAGCGTGAATGGATTACTTACCTGGCTATAAGGGATATTTTCCTTTATGAAGCCATTGCAGATGGAGAATAAATATAAATTGCTTACTTTTGGATTAGCCCTTGAAAAATCTCAGCCATGACGCAAACACACGATGATGTGCCGGTAATGGTTTACTCCGGCATGCTTTGGGAGGCGGAGCTGGTAAAAGCCATGCTGCTCGATGAAGAAATATTCGCCTTTTTGTCTGATAAAATTTTTGGCGGCGTTTTGCCACCCATCTATTCCGCCACGGACACCGGCCAGGTGAAAGTAATGGTCTCCAGCCGCGATGCAGAACGTGCACAAACGATCGTGGCAAAGTTTGAAAAAAACCGGGAAAATGAATAAATAGCTGTACAATGCCATTACGCCATGCCCAGGGAAAAGCAACATAAGGAAAACCTCCATACCGTATCCAACTACCTTACCTTTTACCGGTTTTTATCGGCTCCGGTCATCCTGTACCTGATCTTTTCGGGCAGACCTACCCTTTTCATGGTATTCATCATCCTTAACCTGATCTCAGATGCCCTGGATGGTTTTTTTGCCCGAAAACTCAATCAGCATACCGATTTTGGTGCAAAGATGGACTCCATTGCAGACAAAGTCACATATGCCCTTGCCATTATCGGGTTATTTGCTTTTAAAATGGAAGAAATGCAACCCTACCTGGGCAGTTTACTCACCTTTGTGGGCCTGGGAGTGATTGCCCTGACACACTCCTTTATTAAGTTCGGAAAGATATCCAGCCTGCATACTTATGCCACCAAAGCAGGCGGCTATATGCAGGGCATTTTCTTTTTCGTGCTCTTCACCTATGGCTTTGTACCCACCTTATATTACATCATGATCACCTGGGCCATCCTTTCCGTGCTGGAGATGATCGCCATGCAAATCATGATCACGGAAATGAAACCCAACCTCAAGGGACTTTACTGGCTTCTGAGGGATGGCAAAACGTAAATCCAGGAAAAGCTTCGACACTTTTTCTACAGGTCCCGCACACATCGGATGGACCCACCAGCCTGTTTATCCCCGGTGGTCGCACTGACTTGTCCACTGAAACGATAGATATCGCGTCCGTGTGCAGTATCATCCGTTGCCTCGGTGGAAGAAAACCAGGAACCCAGGTTGCCAACGTGATTGAACACCCCGGCATCACTTCTGAATCCCCCCGGCAGTGCGGAAAAATCAAAATCATCGGTCCCGTAGTGCGAATTGTGCGATTCCCAACGTGGATGTTCATCCGTATCGCAATCGCCACCCAATGGCGAATTAACCTGGCGGCAGGATTTTAAGGCATTGGCCACGCTGAAGTTATCATAGTCCTCATAGTTATCAATCAGGTAATCGGTCAGGGCCGTCCAGTCATCATCGCTGGGAACATGCCAGCCTTCCGGACATAGTCCCCGGTCGTCGTCCACGGCATACCAGTTGTAATGTGCACCATAGGCAGCCAGCATTTCCTCGTCGGAATCTATTCCTGAAACATCCTCGTGGGGAAAAACGGCATAGGCCCCCTCAGTCGTATTGGCCCAATCTGAGTCTTCGGCAAGGTGTGGGATCGAGCTACCATCAGCATAAGACGTGGTGCGCAAATTTTCAGCCATCCATTCCTGGTTTCCAATGATCACGGTTTCGTAAACATTTCCATCCGGGTCACTAACCGTGTCCTCATCCTCATCGATTGGCGGATCAATCCAGGAAGGCATACCGTCTGTGATGGCGAGTATCTGGTCTTCTTCACCGATACTAACAGGCTGCCATCCCGCTTCGGTATAAACCAGCATATCCCCTTCCGAGGGGTCTTCCACGGCTACCATATTATCCAGGTCGGGTGTATTTTCCAGGTCCGAATAATCTCCGCTGAACGCATCAGCCGATGTGTGGGCATGCAGGGCGAAAGGAACGCTAACCAGCTGTGTAGCGCCCATTGACGTTCCATCGAGCGAAACTTCAATGAAGTAGGCATCCTCGCCCCAGACAATTTCTGCCATCGACTCCTCGCTTCCGACCTGAATGTTTGCCAGACCAAACGCATTGGTTTCCACAAGATGCGTCTCGGAAAACACGACAGCGCCATCGTGGCTCCCCTGTAGAATCTCAATGGTTAGCTCTACCTCTTGGTTCGCCAAAGGCTCGCCACCATTGTCACGAACCACGGCCTGGTAATTAAAACTGAGCGGCGCCTGGGCCATCAAGCCGGCAATCAACATCATAGCACATAAAAACAGCAAGGTCTTCTTCATCAGTGTAGGGTTTTAGATGGGTGTATAACTTGTATGTTTCGTTCAGCAAGCTTATGCCGTTGAGGCAGCAGTGCTCACCAGGCAATAAGCCTCGTCGTCTTCATCAATTTTAATTGGCATGTCTGGATGCGCGAGATCAGCAAAAAACGAAAGAGACAAAGTCGCCAGTCCTGCAATAACCACAAATATAACAAAGTTTTTTGCCTTTCAGCCGAACAAACAATATGATCACCCGACAAGTTGGGCTCCGGAAAAGCTTTGGGTGAAGTGTTAAATAAGCACAAGATTCCAAAAACCGGCTACCACCTTCTCTGTTTTCGTACCTTTACACTGTATTATTGAACAACTATTTTAAACTATTGTGAGACAAGAATTAAGTATAGGCGGGATTCCGATTCCCGTGCCCATCATCCAGGGCGGAATGGGTGTAGGAGTAAGTCTATCGGGACTGGCTGCCGCAGTAGCCAATGAAGGCGGCGTGGGTGTGATATCGGCGGCGGGACTTGGGTTTGTGCACCGCACATCCGCCATGGACTACCTGCAAGCCAATATTGAAGGCCTTAAAAAGGAAATCAGGAAAGCGAGGGAACTGACACCTGGTGTCATTGGGGTGAACATCATGGTGGCCATGTCCAACTTTACGGATATGGTGCGCACGTCCATCGCCGAAAAAGCGGACATCATATTTTCGGGCGCCGGATTGCCCTTCGATCTGCCGAAATTTCTGACCCCGGGCAGCACGACCAGGCTGGTACCAATCGTATCATCGGGAAGGGCTGCAAAAATTATTTGTGAAAAGTGGAAGTCTTTACACAACTACCTGCCCGATGCCTTTGTGGTGGAGGGCCCGAAAGCCGGTGGCCATCTTGGATTTAAAAAGGAAAACATTACAGACAGTCATTATTCGCTGGAAGAGTTGGTTCCTGAGGTCGTCAGGGAGGTCAAGGTCTTTGAAGACAAGTATTCCTGCCATATCCCGGTCATCGCCGCCGGCGGCATACATACCGGCCAGGACATCCACCAAATCATGCAAAAGGGGGCCAAAGGCGTACAGCTGGGCACCCGATTTGTAACGACCAGGGAATGTGATGCTTCGCCACGTTTCAAGCAAACGTATATTGATGCCACGGAAAAGGACATGGAGATTATTCAAAGTCCGGTCGGCATGCCGGGTAGAGCCATTCATAATGCATTTCTTGATAAAGTCAGGTCTGGCCTGAAAGTTCCCTTAAAGTGCCCCTTTCATTGCATCAAAAGCTGCCACGTGTCAAGCAGCCCTTATTGCATCATCACCGCACTATACAATGCGTACAAAGGGAATATGAAAAGCGGCTACGCTTTTGCTGGCGCCAATGCATACCTCGCCACCAAGATCACCACAGTAAAAGAGCTCTTCAGTGAGCTGGTTGACGGGTGGCAGCATGCAAAGCCTTCCTGATATTGCGATGACCACCCTTGTAAATTGCTTTAAAGTCAGGATGATGAATCGATAAAGTCCATCTTATTTGGCTCGGATGATTATTTTTTAGTATCTTAGTCTGGTGATTGGTACAACCAGGATCACGAAAATCGCCCTGCATTTTTCATATAATAATCGCCAATTGCTATTGATTTTGTATGATATAATCCATTTACAATAGATTATTGCATTTATGTGGTCAATAAGTAGCTCCCTGCTGGTAATATTTCTTTTTCTGGCTGTAGGTTCCGGCATTTATTGGTTTTGGTTAAGAAATTCAATAAAAGAAAAGCTTCAGTTCTACCGTAACAAACTCCAAAAGTAAGAGAAGAGCTCACGGTTAAGAATACCATTTATGCGCAACAGGTACCGTGCAAACATCAGGCTATTGCCAAGGGCTGATAACGGTCGTTACAGGATTAGCTACGGAACTTATGCCAACGAAGCAGACGCTTCAGCCGCTCTTCGGAGCATCAGGCAGAACTTTAGAAGTGATGCGTGGATATTGGAGCTGGAATAAGCCG
>PUPG01000193.1 GCA_003553005.1 Bacteroidales bacterium | reverse complement strand
TGCTCGCGCACGGCTGCTTCTGCATGTTCCTGCATCCTGGAGTCGATGGTCGTATAGATCTTCAGTCCATCCCGGTAAATGTCATATGGCGTCCCATCGGGTTTCATCGTGGTTCTGCTCCACCGGTTCAGCTCCATGCGCAGCTGCTCCCGGAAATACCTGGCGATGCCGGTATGGTGGTCCTGTACCTGGAACTCCGACATGTCCAGGGGGATCTGACGCAGGGAGTCGAGCTCTTCAGGTGAGATGTACTTGTACCGTGCCATCTGGGTGAGTACGACCTGGCGCCGGTTGAGTGCCCTTTCGGGGTTGCGCACCGGGTGATACCAGGAAGGTGCTTTGAGCAGACCTACCAGCATGGCGGCTTCTTCTTTTTTCAGGTCTTCGGGAGAGGTGTTAAAATAGGTCTTTGATGCAGACTTGATGCCAAAAGCGTGGCTGCCAAAGTCCACCGTGTTCAGATACATGGCGATGATCTCGTCTTTGGTGTATCTGCGCTCGAGGCGGGCTGCGGTAACCCACTCCTTGAATTTGATGATGGCAATCTGGAAGGCAGAGGGGTCTTCCTGCCGGGGAAAAAGGTTCTTGGCCAGCTGCTGACTAAGTGTGCTGCCACCACCGGCACTGCGCTGGCCGCCAATGATGTTGCGAAAAAGCACCCTGAACACGCTCCGGATATCTACCCCGGAGTGATACCTGAACCGGATATCTTCGGCGGCTAACAGGGCATTGACCATGTTGGGAGAGATATCCTCGTACTGCACATTGGAGCGATTGTGAATGTAGAAGGTGCCCAGCAACTCGCCGTCAGCAGAATAGATCTCGCTGGCCAGGTTGCTCCTGGGGTTTTCCAGCTCTTCAAATGATGGCATAAACCCCCAGAATCCGGCTGATATCGAGAAGAAAAGCAAAAACACAAGCACCACGGGTGTGGCAAAGAGGGTCCAGAACAGCCGGGTATATTTGCGTTTTTTCGATGTCTTTTGGGTCATGATTGATCTTTATGATATGAACAAAACGTTGGTCGCTTGGAATTATTTTAATGATTTATGCTCAATCCTTATGCCAATATCGGTTATCCCGGGTAAATTTTCATAACGCATACCTTGGTACACCTTAAACTTGTAGGTCCCTGCATCCGGGAACCAGACATCATCCCTGAAAAGGAAGCGGTTGGATTTGATGCGGCCGAAGCCTTTTCCTGTCCACGAGCCGTCGCGTTCTGCAAGCGTGCACTCCAGGGTGTCGCGCAACACGCGGCCACCCGGGAACTCAATGTCCATAAACAAAAAAAGATTCCTGTAGGCATAATCCGTGGTGTTTCGTACATCCAGAAACAGTTCGTGCAGTGACAAGGTGTCCTCAATCTGCACGTTGAACCTGAGGGTGTCTTCGATGTGCCAGGTCTCGTTTTCCACCTGTTGTGTGTGATGGTATACCACATGATCAGTGCAGGACACGATCATGATCAAGGCAATCATTGCTGTGCCCCAGGTTGTCAAATGACGTGTGTTCATCTGGTCTTAGCTTTTCTTGTTTGTTGGCTTGCGGTTTGACTTATTTCGCTTTCTCCGCTTTTTGTTGCGTTTGTTCTTTTGCGGCTTGTCAAAACGTGTGAGGCTGTCTTCCAGGTCGTTGCCTGAATTGTACAGGTCGTTTTTGCTTTGTTCCACGGGCTGGTCGTGGTCCAGCAAATCCTCGGGGTGCTCGTTGCGTGCGTTCATCTCCAGGATGGCATGGACGCGTTCCACGGAGATCATCACGATCTGGCCCGGCGAGTCCGTGTAAGCGTAGCCAATCAGTTTTTTCAGCACATCCATTTTTTGATAGGTGGCCGTTCCCTTTTTGGTAACCAGGCCTTTTGCGGTATCCGGGAAGCCTTTGAGCGTATCCACGTAACAGCTGTTTTCATAATTGATACAGCATTTGAGCTTGCTGCACTGCCCGGCCAGCTTTTGCGGGTTCAGCGACAATTGTTGTGTCCGGGCGCTGTTGGTCGACACGGACCGGAACTTGGTGAGCCAGCTTGCGCAGCACAGCTCCCTGCCGCATGATCCGATGCCGCCGAGTCTGCTGGCTTCCTGCCGCATCCCGATCTGCCGCATTTCGATGCGCACGCCAAAAGCATCTGCCAATACGCGAATCAGTTCCCGAAAGTCCACCCTGTCGTCTGCCGTATAGTAGAAAATTGCCTTGGTGCGGTCGCCCTGGTACTCCACGTCGCTGATCTTCATGTCGAGGTTGAGCGAACTGGCAATTTCCCTGGAGCGAAACATGGTGTTGTCCTCCTGTTTCACGGCGGTCACCCATTTCTCAATATCCGACACTTTGGCTTTGCGATAAACCCGTTTGAGTTCGTCGTGACGCTCTTTGACTTTCTTGGCTTTCATCTGCAGTTTGACTACTTCGCCGGTCAGGGTGACGATACCAATGTCGTGTCCGGGTGATGCTTCCACGGCGACGATGTCGCCTACTTTCAGGTCGAGATCGGACGTAGCCCGGAAAAAGTCTTTGCGGCTGTTCTTGAATCTCACTTCAACGACTTCTGCAGGCGTATATACTTCCGGAGCTTTGATTTCCTGAAGCCAGTCATAGGCATCCAGCTTATTGCAGGAGTGCCTGAATACATCAAGCTGGCGTGTATGTGGTTGCGGTACGGAACAACAGCCCCTGGTAAGAAACGATTGTTCGTTATTTTTTCCCAATTTCTTGCGCGTTTAAATGATTAACAAACACCAAATGAATAACCCAGGTGTGTAACCTGCAAAGATAGTAAAAATCACAATTTTAGCCTGCCTTCACCCGCATTTGCCTGACCAGGTGAAAGGACAGGTCAGTAAACAGAATGCGGGGGTTGGCATTTCGTTCGAGGTGCATGATGGCCTCATCGAAAGCTTCAACGATCTGAATGGTGTTTTTATGGTTTATGAAGGGTGAAAATCCCTGGATGAACGTGTTCTCTTCGCCTTCCAGCCGCACCAGCTCCTGCAGTTTGTAATTGTGCAGCAAAGCCATCCTGAAAATCTTGAGTCCGTAGAGCAGGAATGACTTTTGCTTTTCACGTCCGCCTTTGGAGGCTGCCTCCACCCAGCGAATGATATGGGCTGCATCGTTTTTGTAGCAATGGCGCATCCATTCCCTGAACGATTCGAAGTCGGCCAGCTGTTCCTCGTCCTGCTGACTTAAACGCAACGCTTCCGTGATGCTGCCCCCCGAAAGAAAGGCAATCTGCTTTGCTCTTTTTTCTTCGATGTGGTAGTGTTCAATCAGCGCCTGCAATACCTCGGCCTCATCCGGAACGGGCAGTTTTACAATTTGTGTGCGCGAAAGGATGGTATTCAGCACCCGGTCCTTGTTTTCCGAGATGACCAGGAATACCGTATTGGGTGGTGGTTCTTCCAGTACTTTGAGCAACTTGGGCGCGGCACTGTGGTATAATTTTTCCACCATGTATAGGAAGATGATCTTGTGCGGACTTTCGTAAGATTTCATGCCGAGGTGCCTGATGATGTCATTGCAGTCGTTGGCATTGATGATGGCCTGCTTGTTTTCCACGCCAAGTTTTTGCAGCCACTGATAGTAGGTAAAGTATGGATTGTTGAGAAGCAGGTCCCGCCATCTGTCGGTGAAAAGCTTGCTGCTAATCTCCTTTTTGTGCTCATCATTGGGGGCCGACGGAAAAAAGAAGTGGATGTCGGGGTGAGCCAGTTTGTCATATTTCACACAGGAGGGACATACTCCGCATGCATCATCCTTTCCCCTGTCCTTGCAATGAATATACCGTGCATAGGCCAGGGCGAGTGCTACAGCACCCGTGTCGTCGCCCCCAAGGAACAACTGTGCGTGGCTAATGCGATTGTCTGCCGCCTGGCGGATCAGCTGTTGCTTTAACCTGTGTTGTCCAATCACATCCCTGAAAAACATCTTGTCGAACTTTTTTGTTGGTGCATTTGGTTTGGTGGTGTGACTCGTGTCGGGTGTCTGGGTGGTCACTCCTGGTCAGTCGCCGGTAAGCAAACCCGTTACCCCATCGCAAACCTACGTCATTTTTTATACATGATGAAGCAATGCACCAGATTATTTTGCCCACAGGTTAAATCGTGCAGGCAACCTTTTTTTGAACATTTCGTATACGAGTGTGTTAGGACTGGATGCCGATGCTGGGGGTAGGGAGCAGGGAGTAAGTAAGAAGTAAGACCGTAGCCACAGGAAATTGTGGGAAAAATGGTGTAAAATTTTTTTGTACCTTTGCGGGCTTTTTAGAAACGAATCCACATATTCATGAGTAAACAACGAAAAAGAAGCCTTCTCTTCGTTGCCATTCCCCTGATTCTTTTTGTGATGATCATCTTAACTACGCGTGATTTTACCGTGGAGGATGATATCCATCATGAAGAGAAGGTGGAAAAGACACAGCTTGAACAGATCCTGGAGCGTGGCTATATCAAGGCCATCACCGATTATAAC
>PUPG01000134.1 GCA_003553005.1 Bacteroidales bacterium | reverse complement strand
GTATGATGAGTGGTGGGGGGACGATCTTTCAGAGATCAGCTTTGGTGATTTATCCAGCGGACTGATGCATGCGGATTCTGATTTTATTGTTGACATACAGGTGCATATCGGCAACGAGAGCAAATCTTATGAAAACCATTTGGATTTTGGTTTGCATTACGGATGGGGTGCTCCTGGCATGGTCGTGGTTATCCTTGATTACCATCCTGATGCGGACATAGAAGAAATCTACCCGCATTTCCTGCTTTTGCCACCCATGCCCGGCGGAGGGATGTTTCAGACTCCTGAGGTGATCATTACTGATGTGGAAGATCTGGCCGGTGAAGCGCAATCCTTCTCTGGTTCGTTGTATCCAAACCCTGCAAAGGCAGCGGTAAACCTTTCGATTCAGGTGCCGCAACCCGGCAAGTTATTGGTTGAAATGGTGGATGTCACCGGGCGTGTCCTGCAAACCAAGCTTTCTGAAGTGTTTGTATCCGGTAACAAAGAGATCCATTTCGGCCTGGCAGGAATCCAGCCGGGTTATTATGTGATTCGCTGTCAATTACATGGCGAAATATTCAGCATGCCATTGGTCGTAACCGGCAGGTGATGATCAACGTTTTGAATACAATCAGGAAACTTTTGGTACAGGCGTTAATTTAAGGAGTTGAGGAGTTAAGGGGTTATGGGGTTAATGTGTTTGAGGTTTGAAGTTTGAGGTTTGAAGTTACCTGAGGCGATTACAAACCTCAAACCTGTTTAACCCCATAACCCTATATTTTCTTGAACCTTACGTAAAAAAAAAAGAACCCACCCAAACCGAAATCACACTAATCCTGTGGCGGGTTATGCGCTGGCACGCCCAGGCATTCGTATACCTCTTCCAACCCTTCTTCCGTTTCGGAGAGGATGACCAGTCTGTCGCCGGCTCTTAACTTCGTGTTTCCATTTGGTGTGATGTATTTATCGCCACGCTTGATCATGGCGATGATGGCATGCGGCGGGAAGTGCAGGTCAACGATTTGTTTTCCATCGGCGCATACTTTGGGTGGAATGGTTACTTCGATCATGGAAGACTTCATTCGTTCTGTCAGTAGCATGTCAGACACCTCGCGCCGTTTTACGCGCTCGGGAAGCGCCACGTGCAACCATCTTGCCAGCAGGGGCAGGGTGGTGCCCTGGACGATCACGGAGGTGACGGACACGAAAAATACCACATTGAAGATCATATCGGCCTTTTCAATGCCGGCAAGCAGGGGATAGGTGGCAAACACGATGGGCACGGCACCCCTGAGTCCCACCCAGGAAATGTAAAGGCGGTTGCGCATTCGCATGCGGAAAAATGCCAGGCTGATCATCACGCTCAACGGTCTGGCCACCAGGATCAGGAAAAAGGAGATCAGCAGTCCTATGCCGATGATGGGGATAATGTCAGAAGGAAAGACCAGCAACCCCAGGGTTAAAAAGAGTACGATCTGGAAAAGCCAGGCCAGTCCGTCGAAGACCTTCAAAATGGTTTTTTTGTGGATCAGGTCCTGGTTGCCCAGGTAAACAGCGCAAATGTAAACGGCCAGAAAACCGTTTCCGCCAAGAAAATCGGTAGCGGAAAACGTAAAAAACATCATGGCAATCACCAGCACCGGATAAAGCCCTTCAAAGTCCAGCCTGATCTTGTTGATCATGAACTTGCTGAGCAACCCGAAAGCATATCCTGCCACCCCGCCCACGATCATTTGCTGGAGAAACATGGGGAGGACCGTAAGCAAGTTCTGGTCCTGGTTCACGACCAGTCCCAGGAAAACCAGGACCAGCACATAAGCCATCGGGTCATTGCTGCCACTTTCAAACTCCAGCGTGGAGCGCAAATTGCCTTTCAGGGCCAGCTTCTGGGACCTCAGGATGGAAAATACAGCCGCGGCATCCGTAGACGATACGATGGCCCCCAGCAGCAATCCTTCATAAATCGTGAAATCTGTCAATAACCAGACAAAAGTACCCAGTGTGGCGGCCGTGAGCAACACGCCAAAGGTGGAGAGGGAAAACCCCTTCCAGAAACAGGGTTTTATGGAAGTCCAGTGGGTGTCCAGGCCTCCCGAGAAAAGGATGAAGTTCAGCGCAACAATGCCTATGAAGCGCGCAATCGCCGGATTATCAAAGTGAATGCCCCCGATGCCTTCCGAACCAGCCAGCATCCCGATCCCAAGGAACAGGATCAACGTCGGCACACCAAAACGATAGGAGGTCTTACCTGCAACCAGACTGATCAATAGGAGGATGGACCCGATCAGAAGAACATTCTCAATGCCTAAATTCATGCGGTTTCTTCTTGCTGCAAAAATAACAATTATCGCGCAACAATTTTGCTTTTAGCTTGATCAATTATTTAAAATCATCGGATCACACTAAATCTCTCTATATGCACATTTTTCCCGGCAGAGATCCTGGCCAGGTATATTCCCTCTGCAAGGGCGGCAAGGTCCAGTCGAACACTTTCAGCACAGAAATGCTTTGTGTAAACCAATTCACCGGTGAGATCATAAATGGCGACCTTATCAATGTTGCTATCACTGCTTATGTATATGTAGGATCTGGCAGGATTTGGATATACCTTAAATTCCATTTTTTCAGCGACCTCGATGGAGGTGCTGATGCTTACGACGGCTTCTCCCGTCATCATTTCTGAGCAATAGGCCAGGCTATTGACAGCTTCGGCAGTGTACACGCCTTCGCCGAAAAGTCCGAAAGAAAGCGAATCCCCTGTTCCGGCTTTTTCTGTCACCGTGGTTTCCCCGTCGCGGATCAGCAAATAGTTCACGCCGGTTTCGCTGCCGCTTAATCCCACTTCCACGCCATCGCTTTCACCATCATAGGAGCCGCCCCCGGTGACTTCAAATACCTGTGGTGTGGGCACCAGTTGCACATCAAGCGTATCCGTTGTTGAATCGCAGGGACCGCTGGGGTTTTCGATCTGTACAAAATACATACCCTCGTCTTCATAGGGGCCAAAAACAAGCTCGTTCCCTGTTCCGGAAACCGGATCTGAGACTGCTGCATCATTTTTCCAAAGTGTATAGAGCATATCTTGCTCAGAACCGCCCAGAATAAATTCAATGGCAGGGGACTCTAAGCAAAAGATGCCATCAGCAGCAAGTTCAAAGACTTCAGGTACGTCATCGTGCAAAAATACCTCCACCGTATCCATGCCGGGCAGACCGTTGGGATTTTGGACAACCGCCATGTACTCTCCCGGATCAAATACCGTAAATTCGGGATCTTCCGAGACCACCTCGCCAGAGGTCAGGTCGATCCAGGAATAGGTGTGGTCTTCGATGAATCCCAGGTCGAAGGTGTGGCTTTGGCCCGGACAAATGTACACATCATCACCGAGGTCCACTACCGGTGGATCTTCGTACGCAAGCAGCAGATCATCAATGATCAGCTCACTGCCATCCGTCATGTCGGGGGAGGCAGAAGAAATGATCACCACATTCATCGAATCCGGCTCCTCATAGCTGAGGTAGTTGACTTCGAAATTAAAATCCGTATACTCAGACTCCGGGGTTAGCTCCCTCAGTCCAAAAGCAATGGTATCCTTGTTCTGGGTTTGCTCGTTAAACCTTGTAAGGAGCAGTGCAACGACACCAAAATCGCTACCTGTCGTCGAATACTTATAGAATCCACTGAGCCCGGAAGGTCTTTCCGAAAAAGGGATCCCGATAAACTCTGAGGCCTCGGGGTTTTCGATGTTGACGATGAGCTCACCCAGGGTCAGCACACCGGGAATGACCTGTCCCAATACAGAACCAGTGGTTAGCTGGGCGGCATAATCCCCAGTATGGCTATCTGATGTTTGCGATACCGTGGTGAGAAAGAACGGGAACCCGGATGTGTCTTCATTCGGAGAGTCCCAGAACTCCGGATTGCCAAAATTGCCGGGAGGCCAGCTTTCAAAGTCTCCGTTGGGGATTTCCTGCCGGGCCTGAACCTGTGATTGGGTTAAAGTAAAAACCATGGCCATCAGTAATGTGCGGAAAATAATCATGTGTTGTGGTTTGTGGGGTGAAGGGTACAAATGATTAACAATGAACCGGGTCATAAGGTTTGCTGTGCTGAATTTTGTATTAGGTATTTATGGTATTTAAACGCTGAATAAATATATTAAATGCGCAAATGAGTTATACCAAATATAAATAAAAATAGATTTTAAGATAGTTTTTGTAGCTATTATAATAATCAAATTTTTATATTTGTGCCTGAATATCGATATCGCGAACATCGAAAACACTTGATTCTCACCAAAAATAACCAAAAACCCTCAGTTTATGGAAGTATTAGAAATTGCAAGGTGGCAGTTTGGGATCACCACGATCTACCACTTCTTTTTCAGTCCCCTTACCATGGGGTTGGCCGTGCTCACAGCCATACTGCATACCTTTTATTACCGAACCGGCAGCGAACAGTACAAAAGGCTGACCAAATATTTCGGAAAACTGTTTGTCGTCATTTTCGCGCTTGG
>PUPG01000238.1 GCA_003553005.1 Bacteroidales bacterium | reverse complement strand
GCGGCGTGCTGATGCCATCATTTATGGCAAGCAGGGCCAGCCCGTGATGATTGTTGAGTGTAAAGCCGCCACGCATCCCATCAATGAAGACGTATTTGACCAGGTAGCCCGCTACAATTTCCCTTTTGGCGTGGAATACCTGGCAGTTACCAATGGCGTCACCCATTTTTGCTGTCTGCGGGATGAGGCTGCCGGCAAATGGTTGTTTCTTGAGGATGTGCCGGATTACCAGGCCCTGGTGGCTCACAAGCACTGATCTCCTTTACCTGTGCATATGAAACGCCCATGACGTTTTTTTTCGACACACAGGAGGATGATTATTGTCGCGGGGACTTTTGGACTAAATTGGCTTTTAGCTTTTGGCTGTTGGCTATTGGCAAAAAAGCCAAAAGCAAAAAGCCAATAGCACTCCTGTTGAAAACGGAAACTTCAGATAACCAATAACTTGAAAAAACATAAACACATGCATGCCATGGCGAAAATGATGTATACATGACCAAACAATATTTTATCCTCCTGGTCGCCTGGTGTTTTGCCTCCGGATGGTCTGTTCCGGCCACGGGTGCCGGGGAATTCCACAGAGCCAGTGCTGCCGGCGCCATCGTCCCCGGGCACATCATCTTCAAGCTTAGCGAGGAGGCAGCTGCAAAAACCGGAGACCGGAACCAACTTCCTTCCGAACTGGAAGTGATTCTCTCCACGCGTGGCGCCGGATCGGCGCAACGGGTCTTTCCAGGTCACAAACCGCCCGCTGAAAGATATCATCCCTCGGGCAGACCCTTGGCTGACCTCAGCCGGATATTCGAAACCGTGGTGGATGAGGCGGATCAGCTGCCACGGGTCATGATGGCGCTCCATGCCAGTGGGCTGACAGATTATGTGCAGCCCCGTTATCTCCCTGCTTTGCTGACCGGCGATGCAGGCCACCGGGAGCACTTCCCTGACGACCCGTTGATCAACCAGCAATATTATCTCGACAACATTGCGGCCTTCCAGGCCTGGGATATCACCAGGGGAGACACCAATGTGGTTGTGGGCATTGTGGATACCGGCGTGGAACTGGATCACCCCGATCTCATCGGGGCCATTGCCTACAACTGGGATGATCCCATCAATGGAGAAGATAGTGATGGAGATGGGTTTGTGGACAATTTTTATGGTTGGGATCTCGGAGAAGGCAACAATGACCCCAGCATCAACAATTCAGCACACGGCATTCACGTTTCCGGCATCGCGGCGGCTACCGCCAACAACCAGGAAGGAATCGCCGGGGTGGGCTACCATAGCCGTTTTCTTCCGGTTAAAACTGATGATGAACTCGGACGGTTGATCAAAGCTTATGAAGGCATCGTGTATGCTGCGGACCAGGGTGTGGATGTGATCAATTGCTCCTGGGGAAGCCATTTCAATGCGGGACCTTTTGGCCAGGATATCATCGACTATGCGGTGTTGAACCACGATGTGCTGGTGGTGGCTGCTGCTGGCAATGCGGATGACGATGTGCCGTTTTATCCTGCTTCTTTTGACCTCGTGCTGAGCGTGGCAGCTACCGACAGCCTGGACCACAAGGCCGGGTTTTCCAGTTATGGTCCTTTTATTGACATCGCCGCTCCCGGACACCAGGTGATGTCGACCTGGGTCAATGCTTCCTATATGCGGGGCAATGGGACCTCCATGGCTGCACCTGTGGTTGCGGGAGCTGCAGCCCTCTTGCGGTCAGAATTTCCGGGGTTGAGTGCCCTGCAGATCAAGGCGTTGCTCAAAATGACCGCTGATCCCATTGATCAGCTGGAGGAAAATCTGCCGTATGCCAGTCAGTTGGGAAATGGCCGCCTGAATATGTTCCGGGCACTCACCGAATCCCATCACAGCTACATTCGCATTGCAGAACACCTGACCCCTGAGGAAACCCTGGGCAATGTGGCACCGGGAATGACATTCGGCCTGGACATGTTTTTGCAAAACATGCTGGGACCGGTCCAGACCGTACAGGCCGTGCTGACCACCGATTCCGATAAGCTGAATGTGCTCACGGATACCTTGTTTTTCGACAGCATTGACAGCCTGCAGGTATTCGATAACCAGGATGACCCCTTGCTGGTGGAAACCAGCGCTGCTTTGCCGGATAACCACCACGTGTTATTTACCCTGCATTTTTTTGATGAACACGGGGAGCGCATTGGCCGCAGGTCCTTCCGGCGTGTGCTCAACCGCAACTATCTGAACGTGGAAGCAGGTCCCATCAAAACTACCTTTAGTGCCTACGGCGCTTTGGGCTTCAATTACCCGGATTATGCCCAGGGCTGGGGGTTGACTTATGAGGATGGCTACACCGTACTGCGTAATGGTGGCTTCCTGTTTGCCAATAGTGCTTCCAGGGTGGTGGACAATATATACGGCAGTGAAGCTGGTGCATTCAGTGACAAACTGAATATTGCGGACCCACCGGTATTGCATACTGATCATATGCTGGCTCCACTGGTGGTCAGTGGACGATTGCAGGATGATGCTCCTGGTGATCGTTCACTTGGTGTGGATATCCTTTGGCAGGCCTATTTATGGGATTACGCCGACCCGAAGGATTATTTCATCCTGCACTACCAGCTGATCAACCAATCAGATAAAGCCTATGATGACTTTTATGCTGGCTTTTTTGCTGACTGGATCCTGCGCAACAACAAGCTTCATCGCGCCACGATTGACGTGTCTTCGCGGATGGCTTATGCCTATTCGGATGAAGGCGGGCAGTATACCGGCATCCAGTTGTTGTCATCCGGGGGCATGCGGCACTATGCCTTCGACAATCAGGGTGCCAAAGGCAGCATCCGCATTGATGATGGCTTCAGCGATGTGGAGAAATATGCTGCGTTGACCAACAACAGGCTGCATGCCGGCTTCTATGGCGCGGATAACGACATCTCCTCCCTCATCAGCTACGGGCCAAATCACCTGCAACCCGGAGACACCCTGTCGGTCGGCTTTGCCATACATTTTGGCGATGCATTGCATGATCTGCGTGACCAGGCCACCGAGGCTGCTTGGTTTTATGATGCATTGGATGACATTGAAACACACCTTCCGGAGGTTGCTGACGGCCCTTGTACTGAGCCGCTGTTGGTTTATCCCAACCCGTTTCAGTCGGCGTTAAACCTGCAGTTTTGTGCTGAATTGCAAGGCCGCTTCCTGGTCACCATCTATGGGCAGGATGGGCAAATCCAGGCACAACGGCAGGTTAGCCTGTGGCGGGGGCAGGAAGAGGGCATCACCATGGATGCCGGCTTTTTGTCGCCCGGGGTCTACTTGCTGCGCCTGCATGGAGAGGGGCTGGACCATAGCCAGGTTGTCATCAGGGACCGGTAGCCCCGGGGCGGAGAAGCAAGTGCCATAAGCAGTGAAACCCGGTAGGCCTAAGGGTGCTATTCAGCAAGCGGCTTGCTCTTTCCAAAAATCATTACTTTTGTTAGACACAATATTTATACTGCATGGACATTCAATACGTTGGTGAACATTTGTTTTGGGGTTATCTGGGTCGCGCCGCCATCTACCTTGCTTTTTTAACGGCGATTTTTACTGCATTTGCTTATTTCCGTGCTTCGAATGATGGTCACATCAACTACAGGCTATGGCGCTGCTATGGCCGCAGGGCCTTCCGGGTGCATGCCGGGATGGTTGTCGTGGCCTCTTTTGCCCTGATGTTCATCCTGCTCAACCAATACTATGAGTACCGCTATGTGTGGGTGCACATGGAAAACGATCTTTCCCTGGGGTACCAGGTAGCCAGCTTCTGGGCTGGCCAGGAGGGCAGCCTGCTTTTTTGGGTGCTCTCACAAAGCGTGTTTGGCCTGGTCATCATTCGTGTTTCGCGTCGTTGGGAAATGCCCGTGATGACCGTATTTGCTGTCTCCCAGGTGTTTTTGGTGAGTATGTTGCTGGGCATCAAAGCGGGTGGCCTCAGCATCGGATTTGATCCCTTCCAGCTGCTCAGGCAAGCCCCGGAGAATGTGGATAACATTTTCTTTCAGAATCCGGAATACCTCTTGCAAATCACCGACGGAAATGGCTTGAACCCGCTGTTGCGCAATTTTTGGATGCTTTCTCATCCACCGGTGACCTTCATTGGGTATGCTGCCGTGTTGGTGCCATTTTGCTATGCGCTTGCCGGCCTATGGAAAGGAAGGTTCCACGACTGGATCAAACCTGCACTGCCCTGGACCATCCTTGGCGTATTTTTCCTTGGTGCCGGTATCCTGCTTGGCGGAATATGGGCCTATGAGTCGCTCACCTTTGGTGGTTTCTGGGCCTGGGACCCGATCGAAAATGCCTCGCTGGTGCCCTGGCTCATCCTTGTCGCCGGACTGCACCTCATGCTGGTCTCGCAGAAAAAGCGCCACAGTTACGCCCCAACCTTGCTGTTTGTGATCCTGGCCTACATTTTTGTCATTTATGCCACCTACCTGACCCGAAGTGGCGTGCTCTCCGATACCTCCGTGCATTCATTCGGCCGGGATGGCATGGGTACGCACATCCTGATCTATCTTTTTGCGGCCCTGGCT
>PUPG01000096.1 GCA_003553005.1 Bacteroidales bacterium | reverse complement strand
CCTTTGCGCAAATGTTCCTGTTTAAAAAGGTAATCGACGAAGATGCGCTTCATGCCAAAATTGAGGCCAACAAAAAGAAACCGGTCAAAAAGTCGAAATGGCAGCAGCGCATGGAAGAGCTTGCCAAACAGCAGGAAGCACAAAAGAAACGCAAGAAGAGGTAAGCAGGCACCAAAGCAGTCAGCCATGCATATGCTCCAAAACATCAGTCCGATAGACGGACGCTATCAACAGCAAACAGCGCCCCTGCAAAAGTACTTTTCAGAGGAGGCCCTGATCTATTACCGGGTTCAGGTGGAGATCAAATACCTGCTGGCACTCACAGCCGTCATCCCGCAACTGCACAACCTGCAGGATGAAGACAGAAAAAAGATCCAGGACATCGCCACCAGGTTTTCCCACGAAGATGCCCTGCGGGTGAAAGCGATCGAAAAGGAAACAAATCACGACATCAAGGCGGTAGAATACCTGATCAAGGAACGTTTTGATGGCTTGGGACTGGTGGGCTACAAGGAGTGGGTCCACTTCGGACTGACCTCGCAGGACATCAACAACACGGCGGTTCCCTGCTCCCTGAAAGATGCCCTGGAAGCGGTGATCCATCCGCAAATTGAAGCGCTGATTGCCAGGTTGGACGAACTGGCTGATGCGTGGATGGACATCCCGATGCTGGCACGTACACACGGCCAACCGGCTTCGCCCACCAGCCTGGGCAAAGAGCTTTTGGTGTTCAGGGAGCGACTGGCTAACCAGCAGGAAGAACTCAAAACCCTGCCCTTCCCGGGCAAATTTGGTGGCGCCACGGGAAATTTCAATGCACACCAGGTGGCATTCCCGGAGACCGACTGGCCTGCATTTGCCGACAACCTGCTCGCTGAGATGGGACTGACACGGTCACGGACCACCACACAGATCGATCATTACGACCGCCTCGCAGCGATCTTTGATTGCATGAAGCGGATATGCACCATCCTCATAGATTTAGACCGGGATTGCTGGTCGTACATCTCCATGGATTACTTTAAGCAGAAAATCAAAAAAGGCGAGGTGGGCTCTTCAGCGATGCCCCACAAGGTCAACCCCATAGATTTTGAAAATGCCGAAGGCAATGCCGGGATCGCCATCGCGCTTTTCGGACACTTATCCGAAAAGCTCCCCATCAGCCGCCTGCAGCGCGACCTGAGCGACTCTACGGTCCTCAGGAACATCGGCGTTCCCATTGGCCATCTGCTGATTGCCCTCAATGCCACCATCAAAGGACTCGGCAAGATTACCCTGAACCGGGAACAACTCAACAGGGACCTTGAACAAAACATGGTGGTCATCGCCGAAGGCATACAAAGCATCCTGCGGAGCATCGGCCATCCAAGCCCCTACGAGGCGCTGAAAGACCTGACCCGGAAAGAAAAAGCCATCACCATGCAGGACCTCCACGAGTTTGTGGATGGGCTGGATATCCCGGATCCAGAAAAAGACAGGATCAAAGCACTTACCCCTTTCAATTATACTGGCATCCTGCCAAAAAAGAAGCATTGAGACACAAAGCTGCCTGACTGATGTTGGCCAGGTAACCGGCACGAACCCAAAAGAAAGAAACCCCAGGGATGAAGAACTTCAAAAAGATCATACACTACATCATTCCCTACTGGTCGAGGCTGGCCCTGAACGTCGTATTTAACCTGCTGTCCGTCATCTTTGGCCTCTTCAGTCTCAATATGGTCATTCCTTTTGTCGGCTTGCTGTTCCGGTCGCACCACGACACCTATGAGCTGCTTCCCATGCAGCTTGACTTCGAAGTGCTGATCAACAATTTCTATTATTACATGAATATGTTGACCACACAATACGGGGAAATGGCCTCGCTGGTCTTCATCAGCGCCATCGTGGTCATCACCAGCATGCTGAAAAATGGCTTTCGTTACCTGGCACTCTACCACCTGGCCCCGGTGCGTAACGGCGTGGTCCGGGATATCCGCAACGACATTTACCAGAAAACACTGGATCTGCCACTCGCTTATTACTCCCAGGGACGCAAGGGCGACATCATCTCCCGGATGACCAACGACGTCCACCAGATCGAAATCGGCGTGGTGCAGTCGCTGTCGGTGGCCATCCGGGACCCGATCACCGTACTCGTGTATATGTCCTGGCTCCTGCTGATGAGTCCCACACTCACATTATTTGTGCTTGTGCTCTTGCCCATTGCAGGCTTGATTATCGGAAGGATAGCCCGCACGTTGAAGCCTACAGCGCTTAAGGGGCAAAGCAAACTGGGCATGATCCTTTCCGTGATGGAGGAAACCCTTTCGGGCCTGCGCATCGTGAAAGCATTCAATGCAGAGGACAGGATGCGGAAACGTTTTCGCAGCCTGAACAGCCTGTACACCCGCATCATGAACAAGCTGTACCGCCGCCAGGACCTTGCCTCTCCCGTCAGCGAATTCCTGGGAACCACCGTGGTCATCTTTATCCTGGTATTTGGTGGATCCATGGTGATCACCGGCAATGCCACACTCCCACCCGAGGCCTTCATCGGCTACCTGGGCATTTTTTCGCAGATCATCCAGCCCTCGAAAAACTTTTCCAAGGCCTGGTATAACATCCAGAAGGGGATGGCTTCCGCAGAGCGCATCGACCAGGTGCTCAAAGCCGAGGTAAGCATCCGGGATGCCGAAGATGCCCGGTCCAAGTCCAGTTTTGAAGACGACATCGTATTTGACAAGGTAAGCTTCCGCTACGAGGATGCTTACGTGCTAAAGGACATCAACCTCCCTATCCGGAAAGGGCAAAAAATTGCGCTGGTCGGACAATCAGGTGCAGGCAAGTCCACCCTCGTTGATTTGCTTCCCCGTTTGTATGATATTGAAGAAGGTGAGATCCGCATTGACGGCATCCCCATCAAAAACATCCGCATCAAAGATCTGCGTCAGCTCATGGGCAATGTCAACCAGGAGCCCATCCTCTTTAATGACACCTTTTACAACAACATTGCCTTTGGTGCCTCCGAGACCACAGACGAAGAAGTGATCACCGCGGCAAGGATCGCCAATGCACACGATTTCATCATGGAAAGTCAGCTTGGGTACCATACCAATGTGGGCGACCGCGGCGGCAAGCTGTCTGGCGGCCAGCGCCAGCGTATCAGCATCGCCAGGGCGATACTCAAGAATCCCCCCATCCTCATCCTCGATGAAGCCACTTCCTCGCTCGATACCGAGTCCGAGAAACTGGTGCAGGAAGCCTTGGTGAACGTGATGCAAAACCGTACCTCCATCGTGATTGCCCACCGGCTGTCCACCATCATCCATGCAGACCGCATTTGTGTGATGCACGAAGGCCGGATCGTGGAAACCGGCACGCACCAGGAGTTGCTCGATAAAGACGGCATATACAAGAAGCTCCACAGCCTGCAAATGTTCGCATAAGGCCAGTTAGAGAAATATCTGTATTTTTGTGAGCCTTTGCTGCACATCGACGAACGAGGAAAGCAACAGGTTCCCTGAACGTCCGGGCCTGTTTTGCATCATCTTCGGTGGACGCATAAAACAAACCGGCTGCTTGTTAACTGATTAAACCAAACTTATTCTATGCGATTATTCGGATTGCTTACCCTCTCAATGCTTTTCAGTCTGTTTATATTCGGCGATGCCCATGCAGATGATCCCCTCCCAAAATGGATGACCGAAGAAGAAAAAGCGATATACGAAGACTACCTGAAAGGGCGGCCCGAGCCGCTCAACACCACGCCACCGGATGTCTCTCCCCGGACCCCTGGAGAATTTGAAGAAGCCCAGGCAGTCATTGTCACCTGGGCGGGCTACAGCGTCGAGCTCCGGGAGATCGTCAGGTATGCGCAGTCGGCCGTCGAAGTGTATATCATTACCGACAACCAAAGCAGCGTAGAAAACTATCTCTCCAACGGCAACGTGCCACTGGATAACATCATTTTCTTAAATGCGCCATACAATACGGTATGGGTAAGGGATTACGGTCCCCAAAGCGTATACCTGGATGGCACCGACGAGCTGGCCTTCATTGACTGGGATTACAACAGGCCACGACCCCAGGATAACCAGGTGCCCCAGTTCATGGCAGATTACCTGGACCTGGACATCTTCCAGATGGCGCAGGGCAATAATTTGCTTACGGCTACCGGGGGCAACTTCATGGCAGATGGCTTTGGGCAAGGCTTCTCCTCCAAGCTGATCCTGGCAGAAAACCCGGGATTTACAGAAAGCCAGATCGACCAGATCAAATACGACTTCAAGGGCATCGACACCTACATCAAAATGGATGAGCTGCCTTTTGACAACATTTCCCACCTGGACATGCACATGAAGCTGCTGGATGATGAAACGCTGCTGGTCGGCGAGTTTCCGGAAGGCGTCTCGGACGGCCCCTACATTGAAGCGAACCTGGATTACCTGACCAGCAATTACCAGACGGCTTATGGCCGGCCCTTCCAGGTCGTGCGCGTGCCCATGGCGCCATCACCCACCGGCAACTACCCGCCCAATGCCCACTACCGCACCTACACCAACTCCATCATGCTGAATGAGGTCGTCCTGGTGCCGGTATATGGATCCT
>PUPG01000229.1 GCA_003553005.1 Bacteroidales bacterium | reverse complement strand
GTCCCCTCGTAAACCCGAAAGAGTTCTGTACCTCTTCCCGCAGGGGCACTGCGTACCATAAGCACTTCTTCCATGACAATGACCTCCTGCTTATGCCTCAGCCGGTAATGTTGCGCTTGTGCCGCATATGCAGCGACCAGGGTAAGCAACAGAAAAATCGCAGCCAGGGAGAAAAACAACTTTTTCTGCCAGAGGGTTTGTTTCATAAAGAATAAGGCAATGGCGAGCACACACAGGATCAACCCGATAATCAGCACGACTGCCCAGGCGTCGGCAGTGAACCAGCCGACGAATGCGTCGTGCCAGCGTTGATAAAACAATTTTGGGATGGCTTCAATGGGATTGACGATGTCGTTTCGGGCAATCTCCAGGTTGTGCAAGGCGGGCTCATAAGATGGATTCAGGCGCAGGGCCCTTTCATAATAGAGGATGGCCCTTCCGAGCTCCCTCTGCTGATAAGCTGTGTTGCCCATGTTGTAATACAACGGCGCGGACTCCACTTCCATCTGCAGAATCGTCTCGTATAATGCCATGGCCTCATCCCAGGATTCGTCCATAAAGGCCAGGTTGGCCTGCTCCATCAGGCTGTCGGGTGACTGGGCCTGGGCGGGCACAATGGAAAGGATGAACAGGAGCCATACGCCTGGCAATTTCGAAGTCCTCATTTTACCCAAGTATTTTTTTTGAATTCTTTTTCGATGGCCACGATGGTATCCAGGGCCTTGTTGTATACCGTGTTCATGGGACTTTCATCGCCGGCCGGTGCAAAGCGCGCATATTCACAATCATACAGGCCTTCCAGGAAACGTGCTGCCAGCTCAGGCGATATCTGACGCGACGCAAATGCCGTGGCGACATTCTCCTTATTGAGTCGTGAGACGGGCATGTCCAGCCGGTCAGACACATAACCCCAAAGCGCGCGGAATATTTCCTCAAAAAAGGCTTCCTTGCTGTTTTCACGCAATAACCCTTTGGCGCGTTTCAGCCGCTTTACAGCCACCTTCTGTGCCTTTTTCATGCGCAAACCCTGGATGTCCGCCAGGTTGCGCCGGTGCTTGCTCCACACGAGAAGAAAAACCACCAGCAACAGGATAGGGATGGCCACCAGGAGGAAAAAACGTGTGCTTCGATAAAAAAACTCGCCTGGCTGTTGCCAGCTAACCGCTCCGGTATGAATAAAGCGAATGTCATCAGCCAGCCAACGTCCGGGCAATGTACCACCAGGATGATGGCTGGACACCGCCGGTTCACCTTCTACCTGCAGTTGAAAAGGGCCAGATGTGGCCGTGCGATATGCACGCCTTTCCGGATCAAAATAACTGAACCGGACTTCCGGGATGTCAAATTCTCCCGTGGCCCTGGCGATGATCACGTAGTCAAATGTCCTGCTGCCGCGGATTCCTGAGCGGGTCTTTTGGACATCGTCCGAGACCTGCGGATCAAATACGTCGAGCTGCTGCGGAAAGCCAATTTCCGGCAGCTCAGCCATGCGGATGTTCCCTTCACCCGAAAGGGTCACCTGGAGCGTGGCAGCGTCGTTCACGTCAATGCTGCGGGCATCCAGGCTGGCCTCCAGGCCAAATTGCCCCACAAGGCCCGTAAAATCGTCTGGTTGGCCTGCTGATGGCAAAGGCTGGACATTCAGCACGACCGGTTCGGCCCTGACTGGATGCGAAACCGTACGATGCCGGTCGAATGGTGATCCGCCAAAGAAGTCATCAAAAATGCTTCCGGGTCTGCGCCGGTCCTGTCCGGGCATCCGTACCGTGGCTTCCACTTCCATGGCTTCGATGGTAATCTCTCCGCTGCGTTGGGGAAAAACAGCCATCCGCCTGATTTCAGCTACCTGGTAAATTTGTCCGTTCAACTCTTCGCGGGTCACAGCCGGCTGTCCCGAAGGCGTGATGTTTTCCGTCCACAGCCCCTGAAATCCAGGCAGGCGTTCAATATTATAGCGTTGAACCGACAGGCGGGTATAGAGCTTATAACTGACAATGACCTCTTCGCCACGGAAAGGGGAGGTATTGCTGATTTCGGCACGGATGAAGATGTCGTCAGGGCCCGGCTGGGTTTGCGCCGTGTCCGGTTGCCGGGGATCCTGCGGTTGCCGGGGATCCGCAGGGGTGTCGCTTACCTCCACCCGGGCGGTTTCACTGGCATGCTCCTGTCCGTCGATTACGGCTGTCGCCGGTGGAATGGTGAATGTGCCCTGCTCCAGGGCTTCCAGGACAAAGGTATAGGAATAGGACACGGTGGTGGTCACCTGGTTGTTGATGATCTGCGTGGAGGTGCTGGATGAGGTGCTTGGGCCGGAAATCCTTCTGAAGCCTTCAAAAGAAGGTGCGGAAAAGTCATCCGGACGGGCATCCAGGGTCCAGGTCACCCGGAAGCGCTCACCCTCCGCCACGCTTTGTGGGGCGGAGACCTGGAATGAAACGTCACCGGCCAGGGCAGGTGCATGGCCAACAAACATCCAGAGCATCACATATACCAATGTTCTCATCATGGCATGATCAATTTCACTCACCAATCTTTTTCAATCCGGAGGGTATCCGGTAGGGTATCGTCCCGGTTCACCTGCTGCTGGATCCGCTCTTCTTCCCGCCTGAGCGCATCCAGCATGCGCTCGGCATCCTCCTTGGTCAACTCATCCAGGCGCCCGGGACTGTCATCGTCCACTTCATCCATAGGTCCAGGTTCAGGTGTGGCCGGCTGCTCATCTTCGCCCGCAGGCTCATCTGATTCCGGGTCATCACCCGGTTCCGCTTCATCATCGTGTCCGGGCTGCGGCTGACCCTCTTCTTGCTGATCATCCGGCGTATCCTCATCAGGGTGACCTTCACCCGCCTGGGGCTGTTCCTGTGGCGGCATCTCTTCCAGCAGACGCCGCGCATAAGCCAGGTTGTAGCGGGTGTCATCCTGGTCAGGGGAGATGCGCAAGGCATCCTTGTAGGCTTCCATGCTTTCAGGAATGCGTTGCTGACCCAGGAAGCTGTTGCCAAGATTATGCAAGGCATCTGCAAGCCTTTCTTCGTCCTCAAAATCCCGGCTTAAAGATTCAAAGACCTGCTGCGCCTCATCCAGGTGACCTTGCCGGTAAAGGGCATTTCCCAGGTTGAACAAGGCATCCGCATTGTCCTGGTCCACCTCCAGGGCAGCCCGGTATTTCGCCTCGGCTTCGGCAAATTGCTCCGCGTCGAAGAGGCGATTACCCTCCCTGAGCAAATGGCGCGCATCGCTGGCATGCAACGAGGTCAGGCAGAAAACCCCTAAGACGAAGATGATCAATCGTTGAGTCATATGTTTAAACGTCTAAAAGTCCAAATGTCTAAAAGTCCAAATGTCACCCCAGGCAACTCAACCTTAAAACCGCTTCCCTGCTTCATCTACACAGCCCTGGTGCTAGTAAATAACATTTTTGCTGCAATTTACTCACTCCGGGATCATCCCTTTATCCCGTCTTAAACAATCTCAGGCGCTTCAGGTACCTGTTTTTCCTGTCCATGATCACCAATTCCAGGACCAGCAAAATAAGTGCCAGGGCGAGTACAAAATGAAAGCGACTTTCATAATCCGCAAACACACTGGTGTCGTATGCCGCTTTTTCCATTGCCCGGATTTCCTCCATGATCTGATCCAGGCCGAGATCAGGACCACTGCCATGGCGGAATACACCGCCGGCTACCTGTGCGATTTCCCGCATCGTATCTTCATCGTACCGTGAGACAATGACCCTGCCATCCCCATCGCGCATGTGACCGGTCATCCTGTCGTTTTCATACACCGGAATGGGTGCGCCCTCACGACTTCCCACCCCCACGGTATGGATGACGATACCCCTGTCAGCCGCCATTTTGGCATATTCCACGGGGTCATCCTCGTGGCTTTCGCCATCGCTGATCAGGATAATCGCTTTGCTTGTATGGTCATCATCTACAAAAGCCACAGATGCTCTCGCCAATGCCTGCCCGACGGCTGTACCCTGCACAGGCACACTCTCCGGTCCAAGCGTCCGCAATACCATTCGGGCTGCATGGTGATCGCTGGTAAGCGGTACCCTGGTATGTGCCGTGCCGGCAAAAGCCACAATGCTTACGCGATCCTGGTCAAGCTGTTCAATGAGTCTGCTCACCGCAAGCCTTGCACGTTCCAACCTGTTGGGCCTGACATCCTCGGCGAGCATGCTGCGACTCACATCCAGGGCAATCACGATATCCACACCCGCCAGCTGGGCTTCTTCCATCCGGCTGCCAACCTGCGGATTCATGGCGGCAAGCGAGAGCAGCGAAAAAGCAACCAGAAATAGAATAAACTTGACATAAGGTCTTGTATGCGATTGCATTTCAGCCATTTGCCGAACAGTATCCGGGTTCCCAAAACGCCTGATCGCGCGCCGGTACAAGTACCTGGAAATGGCGAAGACCACGATCAATAGCGGGATCAGCCAAAACAGGCTTGCCCATTCCGGGTTCGCAAAACGTATCATGTCAAAGCCATTGGCAGTCATTTCATGTATTTATTTTTCCCAAAATTATTGGTTATCTGAAGTTTGCGTTTTCATCAGGAGTGCTATTGGCTATTGGCTTTTGG
>PUPG01000111.1 GCA_003553005.1 Bacteroidales bacterium | reverse complement strand
GGTGGCAAACTCCAGGAATTCTTTCTCCAGGTCCTGGTACTTGTCATTCATCACAAAGCAGATATTCATCAGCGAACGGCTATCTTTCTCAGCGGTGCCAACGAACAGGGTGTTGCGATCAATTTCATCATAAAGCAATGCGGCTTTCTCCTGGTTCATCTTCTGCATCACCTTGACGCCACCGAGTTTCTTCAGCCAGCGGAGGGTTTCCATGCAAGCGTAGATCGGCAGGCAGGGAGGCGTATTGAACATCGAATCCTTGTCAATGTGGGTCTTGTAGTCCAGCATGGTAGGAATGTGCCGGTCAACCTTGCCGAGGATGTCGTCGCGAATGATCACGAAGGTAGCACCGGCGGGTCCCAGGTTCTTCTGTGCGCCGCCGTAAATGATGGCATATTTCGAGATGTCGACCGGACGGGCGAAAATGTCTGAACTCATGTCGGCGATCATGGGCACCGGACTGTCATAATCTTCATGGATCTCGGTACCAAAGATGGTATTGTTCGTGGTGATATGGAAATAGTCGGCATCTTCGGGGATGGTAAATCCTTTGGGGATGTAGTTAAAGTTCTTATCTGCGGATGAACCCACCACATCCACTTCGCCGAAGGCCTTGGCTTCCTTGATGGCTTTTTTCGCCCAGGTGCCTGTTTCCAGGTAGGCAGCTTTCTTTTGCATCAGGTTGAAAGGCACCATGCAAAACTGCAGGCTGGCACCGCCTCCGAGGAATAGTACATGATAGTTGGCGGGAATGTCAAGCAACTCCCTGAACAATGCCACAGTCTCATCCATCACGGCCTGGAAGTCCTTGCCGCGATGCGATATTTCCATCACGGACAAGCCGATACCATTGAGATCCTGCACCGCCTTGGCGGTATTTTCTTTAACTTCCTCAGCCAGAATTGAAGGTCCGGCACTAAAATTATGTTTTTTCATGACTTTAAGTTTTTTGGTGATTATGTGCTTGAAAAAAGAAAATGCTATCCCATCCTTACCGGCCGTGCTTTGGCCAAAACCACTAAGGAATTAACTGCTTGTCCAGAAATTGAACGAAAAAAAAGATGATTCGAAAATCCGGTTGCAAGATGCAACTTTTTTTTGAATTTCGCTACAAATATGGGAAAATTAAACCACTAAGAAAAGGAAAGCGGGAAATAAATCCGGCCGTTTGCTGGTCAATCGGACATTCTTACATCCACATCACCAACAAAGCGCCACCGGTTGCCATCGAAAAAGAGCCCATCAAATATGTTGACCTCGGGTTTGTAAAACTGCTTATGTCCCTCCAGGCTATGGTGGGTGGGCGTGAGCCGGTCAAAAACAATCATGGGAAAGGCTCCCCACCGGTTGCGGATGGGTTCATTTTCATAAACCAGGCTCATGGACACCCGCGCAGAATAGGCAAAAACCACGCGATACATGTCCTCAAAGGGTTCACTGAATACCTGCTTCCCAAAAACAGGTTGTGGATCACCCAGGTAGAGGGGTTCGATCACGCGCTTGCGCGTCTGCGGATTATCTCCTTTCCAGCCCAGCAGCATATAATGACCCATCCCTTCCTGGTGGATAAGCTCATAATAGTAAGCGCCGTACCATTTGCCCGCATGAAGTTTGCCGGCACTGTTGCTGTCGATGGCCCCCGTATTGTCCTGCAGTTTGATCAATTCATTAGCAGCAGCTTCATTCCCTGGAAGTTGCAAAAACCCGGAATAATGAAATTGCTGGCCGGATAGCGGCACATACCACGTGATGATCCGAAAGGTACTATCTGGAGCATACAGCAGGGAAACGGTCTGCAGGGAGTCAAAAGGGTAGTCAAAAGCACCTGTATGGCTGAGTACTTCTTCAAAGTAAGCTGAAAACGCCGCATGATTCTGCATCCGTACCTGGTCCCCACCGGGAGCGGGGATCTGGTTTGCTAAAACCACCAGCGAGTCTTCCGCCTGGCGAAAAAACAGGCTGTCCAAAGGCTCATCTGCCACAGCATGCAACTTGATGAACGACAGCAAAAAAACAAGCAAAATCGTGGTTTTGATCATATCCAGTGTTTTCTGACATTGCGAAAACGTAGTTTTGATGCTTTTTCTTTTAAGCGAAGATAAAAATATGCCTTTTTTTGCATTGTGGGATACACTATCTTTACCCTGCATTGCAAAAATTAACCTATGCGACCTGAGATCGACACCTGCATGGATCATTTTGCTGCGCTGGGGCGCATTTTTGCCCGGACCGCAGACATGTTGAGCGGCTCATCAACGACCAGCGATCCGGATTGCGAGCGCCTTTATGAAGCCGCCACCAGGAGCCGGCAACACAACCCCTGGTTTACTTTCCGGGAGATCAGCCGCTCACTGCATTCGCTGGCAAAAATGCTGAAAACCGAAAATCTGCAACGATGGGCACAAGCGTATCCTGCACTTTGGCAGCAGAATCATCCAAGGCAAATTGCGGTGATTATGGCTGGGAACATACCCCTGGTAGGCTTTCATGACATGTTGTCTGTCTGGCTTTCCGGAAACCCCCTCCTGGCCAAATGCTCCTCACAGGACAACCATCTTCCGCTTGCGGTCAGGGAAATCATCGGCAATCAGCACCCCTGGTTCAAAGAAAACACCCAGTTTACCAATGATTTCACTACGGCAGATGCAGTGATCGCCACCGGCAGCGACAATACGGCCCGGTATTTTTCCTGGCATTACGGACACCTCCCACATATTATCCGCCGCAACAGAAACTCAGCGGCAGTGCTTTCCGGACAGGAAACAGCAGCTGAATTACATGCCCTTGGTGAAGATGTGTTTTCCTATTACGGGCTTGGCTGCAGAAATGTGACACACCTATTGATCCCGGAAGGTTATGCAGCCGAAACACTGGCAGAAGCGTGGCAGGATTACCAATATGTAGCAGACAACAAGACCTACATGAATAATATACGTTATCAACGCGCCTTGTACAAATGCACCAGTACACCCTATTTGGATCATGGGTTTTTCCTGATGCAAGAAAGCAGCGCCCTTGCATCCCCCGTGGGGGTTGTGCATTACAGTTTTTATGCCGATGAAAAGGTTTTACCACAATATGTGCAACACCATGAAAACCAACTGCAATGCGTGGTTGGCCCGCAGGAGTTAAAAATCATTAAAACGGACCTGGTTCCCTTTGGGGGCAGTCAACATCCAAATCCCTGGGACTATGCCGATCGCGTGGACACCATGGACTTTTTACTCAAACTCCGAAGTTAGGGGCATATTTGTACACCATCTTGATATCGTGTATATTTGATTGTTGGATCAGCCTAACAAGAAGACATCAAATCGGATGCAGGACAAGCCTGACTATGGTTAACATCGGCCGGAGACATGTTATGCATTCCGGACTCAAATTAGTGCCAGGCTTTCCTGACAAAAGCCAACAGCAAATGGTTTGACCTGCAACCATCCATAAAATAAACGAACCATGACAACAGGACTGATTATCATATTGATTACCCTTTGCGCAATACCGCTGAACGGTTATGCAGACGAGTTTACGCGTGAGCGCGAAGCCATGGTACGCACACAGCTCAGGGCCCGGGGCATCCGGGATGATGCCACGCTGGAAGCCATGCGCAACGTACCCAGACATCTTTATGTTCCCAATGTACAGCGCCGCAACGCCTATCAGGACAGGCCCCTGCCGATTGGATACGGGCAAACCATCTCCCAGCCCTATATCGTAGCGTATATGACCGAAATCATTGAACCAGGGCCTGAACACAAGATACTGGAAATCGGCACCGGATCGGGTTACCAGGCGGCCGTACTGGCTGAGATCATTGATGAAGTTTACACCATCGAGATTGTCCGGCAACTGGGAGAGCAAGCCAAAGAAAAACTGAATGCCCAATACGATAATGTGCATGTCAAAATTGCGGATGGCTACTACGGCTGGGAGGAGCATGGTCCATTTGACGCCATTGTGGTCACCGCAGCAGCCGAATACATCCCCCCGCCCCTGGTGGAACAGCTCAAAGAAGGTGGCCGGATGATCATCCCGGTCGGATCACCTTTCCAGATGCAACAACTCATGCTGGTCACCAAGGAAGAAGGCGGCGAGATCAGTACGCGCAGCCTGATGCCCGTGCGATTTGTGCCCTTTGAAAGAGCGGATTAACTATGGGAAAAAACCTGATGGACGTGCACCCCCGGCTGATCATCAGCCTGGGCTTACATTCTGCAGCAATCATTGCATTTCAGCTGGCTTTGATGCAGCTCATCTCCATCGTGCAGTGGCATCACTTTGCCTATATGATCATCTCCATTGCCATGCTGGGATTCGGAGCCAGCGGCACCTTGCTGGCGCTGGCCCGGGAAAAGCTCCTGCGTGCAGCTCAATGGCTGGTGCCCTTGCTGATGACAGTCAGTGGATTGTGCATGATGCTGGCCTTTCACATCACGCGCCTGGAGCTGTTTCAGTTTGATGTCTACCTGCTGTTCCAGGAACGCGCTCAGCTGCCGATTCTCGCAGCCAATTACATCATCTACTTTATCCCGTTTTTTGCCGGAGCACTGGCCATCGGCATCATCTTCATCAAGTACGCCGGACAAATCGGCACCTACTACTTTGC
>PUPG01000061.1 GCA_003553005.1 Bacteroidales bacterium | reverse complement strand
GAGCTGGCTTCGCCCGGCACGCCGGTGATGCAGGTGATCAACCTCGATGAGTTGTATATCAATGCAGATGTATCCGAATCTTATCTGCCTTACGTGGTCGAAGGACGTGAAGTCATTCTTCGATTCCCAGCCTGGCCGGAGGCAGAGATCAAAGCGCCGGTGCACCGGGTGGGACACGTGATCAACCCGGAGAACCGGTCCTTTCGCATGCAGCTTCGCATTCCCAATGATGATGGGCGTTACAAACCCAACATGATGGCCAATGTCAGCGTACAGGCATCCGTCATTCACGACACCATGGTCGTCCCATCCATGCTGATCGGTTATGACACCCAGGGGCATTATGTATACATTGCCAAAGAAGGTCCGGACGGCACACCGCTGGCCCAAAAAGCCTACATTGAGCGGGGAAGGGATGGCGAAGGAAAAACACAGGTCAAAGACGGTCTCGCTGCCGGAGATTTGCTCATCGTGCAGGGACACCGCCAGGTAGCCAGCGGAGAAGGCGTACATATCAGGTCTTATGAATAAAACCACCGGGGAGTCATCCCACAATGAAAGAAAGAAGATGCGTGAGCAAAGAGATGACCAGGCAATTCGTGAGTTTAAGCCAGCCACCATTGCGCTGAAAAACAAAAACACCATATTCCTGCTTACTTTCCTGATCGCTGTCTTTGGTATCTTTTCCTACAGAAGCTTACCCAAGGAGCTGTTCCCCGAAGTGGAGGTGCCAACCGTGCTTGTGCAAACCCTTTACCCGGGCAACCCGCCTGCCGATATGGAAAATCTGGTCACCAGACCACTGGAAAATGAGATCCATACCATCACGGGCATCCGGGAACTGCGATCCACCTCTTCGCAGGACAATTCGGATATTTTCGTGGAGTTTGAGACCGGTGTGGACATCCAGGAGGCCCTCCAGGACGTGAAAGACGCCGTGGACAGGGTAAATCCTGACCTTCCGGGCGACCTGCCCTCCGACCCCATGGTGATCGACATCGACTTTTCGGAGTTTCCCATCCTCAACCTCAACCTCAGCGGGGAGTTCAGCATGCACGAACTGAAACGTTTTGCCGACTACCTTGAGGAAGAAATTGAAGATGTGCCGGAGGTGTCGCGGGTGGAGATCACAGGGATCGAAGAAAGAGAGATCCAGATCAATGCCGATCCGCACAAGATGGAGTTGTACCAGGTCAGCTTTGATGACCTGGAAAACGCCATCGCCTCGGAGAATGTGTCGATGGCCGGCGGCGCATTGCGCTTCCGGGATGGCACCCGATGGGCTGTGCGGACCATCGGGGAGTTTTCGGATGTCCGGCAGATTGAAGACATCATCGTTAAGCACGAGAACCAGCAAATCGTCTATTTGCGCGACCTGGCCGAAGTGCGCGATGCCTATGCAGATCCGACCAGTTACGCCAGGCTTGACGACCAGCCTGTAGTGAGCCTGCAGGTGATCAAAAACTCGGGAGACAACCTGCTGTCTGCCACCGAAAACATCAACAGGGTGCTTCATCAGGCCCGGCAAAACGGCGAGCTCCCCGACGACCTGAACATCACCATCACGAACGACCAGAGTGAGGAAATCCGCATCCAGTTGTCCAACCTGGAAAACAGCGTGATCATGGCAGTGATCCTGGTCATCCTGATCCTCTACCTTTTCCTGGGATTAAAAAATGCCCTGTTTGTCGGCATCGCCATCCCCCTTTCCATGCTGATGTCCTTCATGATCTTTGGACTGGTCAGTCTGCAGATCAACATGATTGTGCTGTTTTCCCTGATCCTGGCCCTCGGATTGCTGGTGGATAATTCCATCGTGGCGGTGGATAACATCTTTCGCTTCGTGGAACGCGACTACTCCATTCTGGAAGCAGCCAAACGAGCGATCGGAGAAATTGCCACCCCCATCATCACCTCCACGGCAACCACGCTGTCTGCATTTTTGCCGCTGGCCTTCTGGACAGGCATCACCGGTGAGTTCATGAAATACCTGCCGCTGACGCTGATCATCGTGCTCACCTCTTCCCTCTTCGTAGCCCTGGTCATCATCCCGGTCTTCTCGTATACCTTCTTCAGGAATGACAGAAGTACAGATTCTAAGGAGGAGGACTCAGAAGCGACCGCCAGGGCATCTGGCCGTAAATTGCAGCGAAAATGGCTGATTATCGCCTTGCTGGTCCTGCCGGGCATCATCTTCCATGTTGCAGGCAGCACATTGTGGGGCAATCTCTTCGTATTATCCGCCATGCTCATTGCCCTGGGCCATTTCGGCCTCAAGCACCTGGCCAAATGGTTTCAGCAGACGCTGTTGCCCTTCCTGGAGAAGCTCTACAGGAATACCCTGAGTCATGCCCTTCGGGGCCGCAACCCCTATGTGTATGTCTCCGGAACACTGCTGGTCCTTATCCTGGCCATCGTCGCCTTCGGACTGCGCAGCCCCAACGTCCTGTTTTTTCCCGACAACGAGCCCCAGTTCATCAACATCCTGATGGAATTGCCCGTGGGCACCGACATTGACGAAACGGACCGCCGCGTGGAAGAAGTCGAATCGCATGTGGAAGCGCTCATTGCACCATACCGGCACATCGTCAAATCGGTGATGACCATTGTCGGGCGGGGCGCCATTGGTGAAATGGACATGAATGCCGGGGAAACCCCCAACCGGGGGCTGATCACCGTGACCTTTGAGCAGTTTGACATGCGCGGAGGCATCAACACCAATGACATCATGGCCAAGCTGAGTGAAAACCTTACCGGTCAGTACCCTGGCATCGACTTCATGATTGAGAAAAACATGGCCGGTCCCCCATCCGGACCGCCGATCAATTTGGAAGTCAGCGGACCTGACCTGGAAAGACTCATTGCCCTCGGGGATACCATCAAGAACCAGATCAGCCGGGCTGGCATCCAGGGCATTGAAGGCCTCAACACCGACCTGGACAGCAACAACCCGGAGATCCTGGTGCATATCGACAGGGAAGCAGCCAGGCGTTTTGGCCTGTCCACCTTTTCCATCGCCAATACCATCCGAACCGCCCTCTTTGGCCTGGAAGTGTCCACCTTCAAGGTTGACGAAGAGGAATACCCGATCCAGCTGCGCTTGCAGGAAGACTACCGGCATAACCTTTCCGCGCTCATCAATCAGCGCATCACCTTCCGCAGCCAGGCTACAGGACAAATCATGCAGGTGCCGATCTCTGCCGTGGCCAATGTGGAATACAGCAAAACCTATGGTGCGATCAACCGCATCGACCGCAACCGCGCAATCACCCTGAGCTCAAACGTGCTGCCCGGATACAACGCCAACCGGATCAACCAGGAGATCATGCAGCTGATGGAAGAAATGGACCTGCCCAATGGCTATGATTATGCCTTTACCGGCGAACAGCAGGAACAGGAAGAGTCGATGGACTTCCTGATCCGGGCCTTACTCATCGCCGTATCCCTGATTGCACTCATCCTGGTTACCCAGTTCAACTCGGTATTCAAGCCCTTCATCATCATTGGAAGCGTCGTGTTCAGCACGGCAGGCGTCTTCCTGGGACTGGCGATCTTCAACATGGACTTCATCATCATCATGATGGGTGTGGGCATTGTCAGTCTGGCGGGAGTGGTCGTCAACAACGCCATCGTATTGATCGACTACACCGATTATCTTCACAAGCAGAAACACCTGGAGCTTGGCTCGGATGTGGAAGGCCTGCTCGAGCCGGATACCAGCCTTGCCCTGATCGAACGTGCAGGCAGAACACGTTTCCGGCCGGTTGTCCTGACGGCCATCACCACGGTACTGGGCCTGTTCCCGCTTGCCATCGGCCTCAACATCAATTTTGTTACGCTGCTGACCGAATTCGACCCGCAGATTTATTTTGGCGGCGACAATGCCCGTTTCTGGGGCCCCATGTCGTGGACTGTCATATTCGGTTTGTCTGTAGCTACCTTCCTTACCCTGGTCATTGTACCCTGCATGTATCAGATCATCCTGGCCACCCGTCGCAAATTCAGGCGCATGACCAGCCGCAACTGATGATCGCCGCATTCAGGCACATTGCCCGCCAAAACTGATGGTGTGTGTTGAAATATTTTCCTGCAGCCTGGTTTGGCGTAAACCATTTTTCTTATTTTTGGCCTTTACGCGTTTCTAAACCATTAACCAACACATCCAAACACCATTACATCATGCAACAAACTGCTTCTGCCAAAGATGCGGGAAAGGTTCAGCCTCCCGATCTCACACAGTATGGAATTCAGAATGTACAACACGTGTACTACAACCTGTCTTATGATGACCTCTTCCTCCACGAAACGGACCCGGACCTGGAAGGTTATGAGAAGGGCTTTGTGACCAACACGGGCGCTGTGGCCGTAGATACAGGAATTTTCACGGGCCGATCACCAAAAGACAAGTACATCGTTCAGGAAGACAGCTCCCAGGATAATATCTGGTGGGCTGATGGCAAAAACCGCTCGGACAACAAACCCATATCCGAAGAGGTTTGGCGTTCGCTGAAGGAGACCACCCTCAAACAGTTTCACGGCAAGAAGCTCTACGTGATGGATGCCTTCTGCGGGGCCAACGAAAACACCAGGATCAAGATCCGGGTAATCACAGAAGTAGCCTGGATGGCTCATTTTGTAAAAAACATGTTTATCCGTCCATCCGAAGAAGAGTTAAAAAACTTTGAACCCGACTTTGTGATGCTTAACGCCTGCAAGACAGTGAATGAACACTGGGTGGAGCAGGATTTGAATTCGGATGTCTACGTGGCATTCAATCTGAAGGAACGGCGCGCCGTAGTCGGCGGCACCTGGTACGGTGGAGAGATCAAAAAAGGCTTTTTCTCCGTGATGAACTATTCCCTGCCGCTCAAAGAGATCGCTGCCATGCACTGCTCGGCCAACATGGGGAAGAATGGCGACACGGCCATATTCTTTGGCCTCTCGGGGACTGGCAAAACCACCCTTTCTGCTGACCCCAACCGCTATCTCATTGGTGATGATGAACATGGCTGGGACGACGAAGGGGTCTTTAACTTCGAAGGGGGTTGCTACGCCAAATGCATCAACCTGAGCAAAGAAAAGGAGCCGGACATTTATCATGCCATCAAGCGCGATGCATTGCTGGAGAATGTGGTTTACGATGAAGAGACCGGCGAGATCGACTTTTCCAACACCAGCAAGACCGAAAACACCAGGGTGTCCTACCCCTTATATCACATCAAAAACATCGTAAGGCCTGTATCCAAGGGCGGACACCCAAAGAAGATCATTTTCCTGACTGCTGACGCCTTTGGTATCCTCCCTCCCGTTGCCAGGCTGAACCGCGACCAGGCCATGTATTACTTTCTGAGTGGCTATACCGCAAAGCTGGCAGGTACTGAACGGGGAGTCAAGGAACCCATGCCTACGTTCTCGTCGGCATTTGGTGCGGCTTTCCTCCTTCATCACCCCACCGTCTATGCCCAGGAACTCGCCAAAAAAATGAAAGCGCACGGTGCCACAGCCTATCTTGTAAACACAGGGTGGATCGGTGGACCTTATGGAATCGGGCAGCGCATTGATATCGACAGTACCCGCAAGATCATTGATGCGATTCTGGATGGCTCACTGGATAACGCCAAAGTTGAGGAGTTGGCACCATTCGGACTGATGATCCCCCAAGAGGTTCGTGGCGTCGATGCCAAAATCCTTAACCCCAAAAACACCTGGAAATATGAAACGGCCTATATGAAGCAGGCCGACAGCCTCGCCGAGAAGTTCATTGAAAACTTCAACAACTTCACGGATACGGAGGAAGGGCAACGACTGGTGGCTGCAGGACCGCAAAACAAATTCATGAAGCAGTACTACAAGTACTATGAAAAAAAGATCAACCGCCTGCAACAGCAACATGCCGCCGAAATCGCCAGGCTGAAAGACCAGATCTACATCCTGCAAAACTCTTTCAATGACTACATCTCCTTTAACTCAATCAACACCGACTACAAAAAACGGCCGCTTAAACGGCACGTACCTGTTGTTTCCTTTTTTGACACCCGGGATGAAGCGCAGCTGGAAAAATGCCACCAGGCTGTGATCCGGATCATGAAGGCCGCGGGTTTTGCCTTCAGCTCGCACGATCAGAGCCACATTGGCGTCAATGAATACATGACCAAATCAATCGATGACTTATCGCTTGACCAGGTATACGAAAAAATCGATGAAATTGCCCGCTGCCTCAACGGTGACGGGAAGAATTGCAGCAATGAGGAACTTCGAGCACTCAGCAGTGAACTGATCAGGATCACGGAAAACATCCCGAACTTCCTGGTAAAAGCCGGGTCTGCACTTACGGTGAAAACCACGAATGAGGAGGGTGAAAGCCACATCCGGACAACCTCATTGCCCATTTCGGCACAGATCCATATCGACAAAAACCCCGCACTGCTTAATGAGCCTGCCAGATTGATGCAGGAAATCAACCATTTCTGATAGAATCATTATCTTTGTCATACCGGCAGCATCGTTTGTTTGACCTTAACCTCTCTGCTTGCACTTTTGTTAACACAAACAACATGCTGCCGGTTTTTTATATCCCCACACAAGCTTTGCCATGGCTTTCCGACACAAAAAAATGCCTGTTGCTCATAATTTTTTCAGAAAAGTCTTGCGAATCTGCAAAAATGTTGTATTTTTGAATGTTGAGCTATTTATTTTTACCACTAAACCTACTTAATTATGGAAACCGGTACCGTTAAATTTTTTAATGAAAAAAAGGGGTATGGATTTATCATCGATGACAAGACTGAAAAGGATGTTTTCGTGCACCACAGTGGGCTTTTGGATCCCATCAACAATGACGACCGGGTCTCTTTTGAGATATCGGAAGACGAAAGGGGAAAAAAAGCTGTTAATGTAAAGAAAGCTTAAGGATTATTTCCAATACCTGGCGTATGAAACAGCTCCGTTTTACATAAAACGGGGCTTTTTTTGTGGAAAATCGTACTTTTGATCAACCGGTTAACAGGATTTGCAGGTTGCCATGTAAACTTTGGCAAACGCTTTTGGGGATTTGGTTGACCTGGCAGGAAATTGATGCGGATTATAGGGTGGTTTTAAGATAGTTAGATAAAGCCTGCATGCCAAATAATTGACAAACAGGGGGAAGATTATTTTCACCAGATAACCAATCAGTGGAAAAAACATAAACACATAAAACAACAATGGTCATTATTGGGATCACAGGCACCCTGGGTGCTGGAAAGGGAACGGTGGTCGAATACCTTGTGCGTGAGCGCGGGTTTCGGCATTACTCGGTCAGGGGATTCCTGGCAGCGGAGCTGGACAGGCGGGGCATGCCGGTGAACCGGGACACCCTGACGGCCATAGCAAACTCCCTGCGTGCAAAACACGGACCGGCATACATTACGGAACAATTATACCATCAGGCAAAAAAGACCGGTGAAAACTGTGTCATTGAAAGTATACGTACGCCCGGTGAGATTGAATCGCTACGAAAGCATCCCCAATTTTTCCTACTCGCCATAGATGCAGATTCGCGGGTAAGATACCAACGCATTCGTAAACGCAATTCCGAAACAGACCATATTTCCTTCCGTGTATTTATTGAAAACGAACAACGGGAGATGCATACCACCGATCCCAACAAACAAAACCTGGCAGCCTGCATCGCCCAGGCAGATCATGTGATTACCAACAACGGAAGCCTGGAACAGCTCCATGAGCAAACGGAAAGGTTCCTCGAACGCATACCCGGACTTTTAGACCTTTAGACTTTTAGCCTTTTAGACCTTTTGTCATTTTGTCCTTTTTGTCATTTTGTCCTTTTTGTCATTTTTCTCATTTTATCATCTCAATAAATCATCCCTAACATGAGCCAAACAAATGATCAACGTCCTACATGGGACGCCTATTTCATGGAAATTGCCCACACTGTGAGCAAACGCGCCACATGTGATCGTGGAAGGAGTGGCTGTGTGATTGCCCGTGACCGGCAAATCCTCGTGACCGGTTATGTAGGAAGCCCGATCGGGTTACCGCATTGCGATGATGTGGGCCATCAGATGAAGAAAGTTTTGCATGAGTACGGACACATTACCAAGCACTGTGTGCGGACGGTTCATGCCGAGCAAAACGCGATCTGCCAGGCAGCCAGACTGGGCATCAGCATAGCCGGGGCAACCCTTTACTGCCGAATGACCCCTTGCCGCGTTTGCGCCATGCTCATGATCAATTGTGGCATCCAGCGGGTGGTATGCGAAAAGAAATATCACGCCGGGGAAGAATCAGAGCAACTATTTGCCGATGCCGGGGTAAAACTGGAATATTTCACGGAAGAAGTACTCACCTATAAGGACCAGGGAGAAGAGTAAGAAGCGCGGGCGGAATAGCTTGTGCTATGGCCAGCGCATCATGCGCCGGAATCTGTATGAGGTTTCATCAGGGATAAGGTACCGATCGCAATAGGCACCGGCTTAATTCCCCATCTCAGACATGAAACGAATGCGCATCAGGCGTATTTCCTCTTCAGAATAATCGTCCTCTCCAAGCTCCGCCAGGGCCTCCTGGCAACAGTCCGTCTCGGCTGTCGTAAAATAGTCAAAAATCTCATCCTGCTTGTCCGGGTCAATCACCTCGTTGATATAATACCGAATGTCGATTTTGGTTCCCGAGGCCACGATCCGCTCAAGTTCCTGCAGCAATTCGTCAAAATCGAGTCCTTTGGCCTCAGCGAGATCTTCCAGCGATACCTTCCGGTCGATATTGCGGATGAGGTAAACCTTCAGCCCGGACTTGTTTACCACCGATTTCACGACCATGTCCATGGGCCGCTCAATCTCATTGTCTTTTACATAACGTGCGATCAGGTCGATAAAAGGCCGGCCAAAGCGTTCGGCCTTGCCGGAACCCACGCCGGTGATTTGCTTAAGCTCATCCAGCTTGATGGGATACTGGATCGCCATATCTTCCAGCGAAGGATCCTGAAAGATCACAAAAGGAGGAAGATTGTGCTTTCTTGCCATCTGTTTGCGAAGATCCTTCAGCAGAGAAAACAAGACCTTGTCTGTCGCACTGGTTTTTTGCGCCATGCCTCCGAGGCTATCTGCCTCATCCGGACTGTCATAATCGTGATCTTTGCTCATCATGACCGACTCAGGCTGCTGAAGGTAGCCTTTACCCTTGTCACTGACCTTGAGCGTACCGTAATCCTCAATATCTTTTTCCAGCAATCGTTCGATCAAAGCCTGGCGCAACACAGAATACCAGAACTTCTCATCTTTGTCGGCACCTTTACCAAAAATCTCAAGCTGGTTATGTTTGCAGGATTTAACGGCAGTGGTACTTTTACCCATAAGTACGTTGATTACATGTTTTGGTTTGAATAATTCCTTTACCGCAAATACGGTTTGTAACAGCAGGCAAATATATTCTTTTCCTTCAAACTTTTCTTTTGGATTCAGACAATTATCGCAGGACCCACAGTTTTCTTTTTCATAGATCTCGCCAAAGTAATTGAGCAGGGTTTTCCTCCGGCAGATGGCTGACTCGGCATAGGCCACCGTTTCCATGAGTAGCTGCATGCCGATCTCCTGTTCGGCCACCGGCTTACCCTTTAGGAATTTTTCCATTTTCTGGATGTCATCATAAGAGTAAAAGGCAATGCAGTTTCCTTCACCCTCGTCACGTCCAGAGCGACCTGTTTCCTGGTAATAGGCCTCGAGGCTTTTGGGAAAGTCGTGATGAATCACATACCGCACATCCGGTTTGTCAATGCCCATCCCAAAAGCGATGGTGGCCACGATCACGTCGGCGTCTTCCATCAGAAACTGGTCCTGGTTGGAAACGCGCACGGCGGAGTCGAGGCCGGCATGGTAAGGCAGGGCGCGGATGCCATTCACCTGCAAGGTAGCTGCCAACTCTTCCACTTTTTTCCTGCTCAGGCAATAAATGATGCCCGACTTGCCTTCCTGGGATTTCACAAATCGAATGATGTCCCGTGTGATATGCTGCGTTTTGGGCCTAATCTCATAATAGAGGTTTGGTCGGTTAAATGATGAGATAAACCGCTTGGCATACATCATGCCCAGGTTCTTCTGGATATCCTGCTGTACTTTGGGAGTAGCGGTGGCAGTCAGGGCAATGATGGGCACCTTTTTTTCAAAGGCATCGATAATGGGACGCAATCGACGGTACTCGGGCCGGAAATCATGTCCCCATTCTGAAATGCAATGGGCCTCATCTACGGCAAAAAAGGAAATATTCAGGGTTTTCAGAAACTCCACATTTTCTTCCTTGGTGAGCGACTCGGGGGCCACGTAAAGCAGCTTGGTCACGCCACTGACCAGGTCACTTTTTACCTGGTTGATCTCCGCGCGGGTGAGCGAAGAGTTCAGCACATGGGCAATGCCGTCAAAAGAGGCAAAATTCCTGATGGCATCCACCTGGTTTTTCATTAGTGCAATCAGCGGGGATACCACGATAGCCGTACCTTCGCCAATGAGTGCGGGCAATTGGTAACACATCGATTTTCCGCCGCCGGTAGGCATGATCACGAAGGTGTCATGACCATCCAATAAACTTTTTACGATGGCCTCCTGGTCTCCCTTGAAGGCTCCGTATCCAAAGATCTGCTTAAGCAGGTCACGCAATGATACACTGCTTTTTACCTCCATTACTGCAACATTTCTCTATTTGGCGATTTAACCCTGTTGTTTCAGGGTTCATCGGCCAGATTGAACTTATCATAAAGGATTTTTCCGAATTTTGAGAAAAATCATGTAGGTTTGTAATGTAAATATAGTATTAAAAAAGTACTTGAACAATATTTTTTAATAAACCTTTGAAGGTGGCAAACAAAAAAGAAATCAGGCAGATAGCCTTGTCTACTATAGAAGCGGAGTATGCGGCGATAAACCGTCTGAAATCCTACATTGATGATCCTTTTGCTGCGGCTGTGGAAGAGATCCTGAATTGTCGCGGACGCATTGTGGTTACCGGGATCGGCAAGAGTGCGATCATCGCAGAGAAGATTGTGGCCACGTTTAATTCAACCGGCACACCATCGGTTTTCATGCATGCCGGCGATGCCATTCACGGGGACCTTGGGATCATCCAGGAGTCAGATGTCGTGATCTGCATATCCAACAGCGGGAACACACCGGAGATCAAAGTACTGATACCCATGCTGAAATCCCTGGGTGCCTGCCTGATAGGCATGGTGGGAAACACCTCTTCCTACCTGGCCCGTCAGTCTGACCATATGATCAACACCACCGTGGAAAATGAGGCCACACCAGGTAACCCTGCACCCACCTGCAGCACCACCGCCCAGCTGGTCATGGGTGACGCCATCGCCATCGCCTTGTTGCATTGCCGGGGATTTACCGCAGAGGATTTCGCCAAATATCACCCGGGGGGGTCGCTGGGCAAGCAGCTTTACCTGAAAGCCGAACACCTCTACCCAAAAAATGCCCGTCCGGCAGTTTCCCCGGACGCCGACATACGAAGCCTGATCATCGAAATATCTGGCAAAAGGCTGGGGATGACGGCCGTGGTGGACCAGAACAAGGTAGTGGGCATCATCACCGACGGGGACCTCAGGAGAATGCTGGAAAAAGGCGGCGACCTGTCAGGGCTTGCCGCCAGGGACATCATGAGCGTAAGCCCAAAAAGCATCCGCAGCAAAACGCTCGCGGTAGATGCGCTGCAACTGATGCGCGAAAATAATATCACGCAGTTGCTCGTTGTGGATGATGGGGTATACAAAGGCATCGTACACCTGCACGACATCCTGGATGAAGGGATTATATAAATGGAAACCTCCATGCCAAAAGCTAAAAGCCAACAGCCAATAGCACTCCTGTTGAAAACGTAAAATTTGGAAAACCAAAAATTTGGAAAAACACAAACAGATAAAATGGCACCGGAGAGCGGTTACAAAACTAACATCGACCTGAGCATGAAGCTATACACCAAGGACCTGGTAAAGAAATACAAAAAGCGCGTGGTGGTAAACCACGTTTCCGTGGAAGTCAGTCAGGGTGAGATCGTGGGTTTGCTTGGCCCCAATGGCGCCGGAAAGACAACCACCTTTTACATGATCGTGGGCCTGATCAAGCCCAACAAAGGGTCTATCCATCTCGACAAGGAAAACATCACTTCCGAGCCCATGTACAAACGGGCTCAGCGTGGCATCGGCTACCTGGCCCAGGAAGCCAGTGTGTTCCGCAGCCTGAGTGTGGAGGATAATATCAAGGCGGTGCTGGAGTTTACCGATATGGGCAAGGAGGAACAAAAACACAAGCTGGAAAGCCTGCTCGATGAGTTTGGCCTGCAATACATCCGGAAAAGTAAGGGCATCACCTTGTCGGGCGGTGAGCGCCGCCGCACCGAAATTGCCCGTTCGCTGGCCGTCGACCCGAGCTTCATTCTCCTGGATGAGCCGTTCGCCGGTGTAGACCCCATTGCGGTGGAGGATATTCAGCAAATCGTATCCCAGCTGAAAGAAAGAAACATCGGGGTGCTGATCACCGACCACAACGTGCACGAAACGCTGAAAATCACCGACAGGGCCTATCTCCTCTTTGAAGGATCCATCCTGAAAGCCGGCACGGCCGAAGAACTGGCCGGAGACGAAGAGGTGCGCAGGCTATACCTGGGCGAAAGCTTTGAGTTAAGGCGCTGATTCCTTCAACAAAACCACGGCATAGGCGGCTACTCCCTCTCCCCTGCCGACAAATCCCATGTGCTCCGTGGTAGTGGCCTTGATACCAATCTGACCAACAGATAGGTTCATCGCATCTGCAAGTATGCGTTGCATCTCCGGAATATAATGGGCTATTGCGGGTTTCTGGAGACATATCGTGGCATCCAGGTTGCCCGGCTCATGCCCGGCAGCACGGATGTCATCCATGACCGATGCCAGCAGCTGGGTGCTCTCGATGTTTTTGTAGCGGGGATCATGATCAGGGAAGCGTTGACCGATGTCGCGCATGGCCGCAGCACCTAAGAGGGCGTCGATGATGGCGTGGATCAGCACGTCGGCATCCGAATGGCCATCCGGGCCCCGGTCAGCTGGAATCAACACACCCCCAATCACCAGGGGTCTTCCTGTGGACAGGGGGTGTGCATCATATCCAAAACCAATGCGCATGTCATTTGGGGCCTATTGCTGCCAGAGCGACTCAAAATCGAAGGTCAGCGAAAAGCGCAGTACGTTTTCCAGCGGACTGCGTTGTGCCACAGGCACAAGGTAGGCAAAGTCCAGACCGAAGACATTGTACTTCAGTCCGAGACCAAAGGTGAAATACTTCCTGTTGCCCTTGGATTCCGCCTCATGGAAATAGCCGGCGCGGAGGGCAAACTGCTGGTCGTACCAGTATTCGGCGGCAGCAGAAATGGTGATTTCCTCAAGTTCTTCACTGAACCCACCGGGCGCATCATTGAAAGAACCCAGCATACCCGACACCACAGAGCGGTTGGGGTCACGACCTTCTGCAATGATGGGCTCTCCTTCCTCATCAAACATCACCTGGCCGCTTTCATCGCGTGCATAAATGGGGGGCGTGGGAACCAGCAGTTTGTTTAAGTCCACCATCAACGACAATTGGTTAAAATCATCAAGATCAAAGGTAAGCGATGGGCCTACGCGCAGATTGATCGGGATAAAGTCTGCGTTGATCTCATCAGTATAGGAGATTTTATTTCCCATGTTGGACACATGCAATCCCCAGGAAAATGTGGTCGGGGTATCCCAGTTCAGCGGCCTGTTGTAATACATGGCTACGTCAGCGGCAACGGACACGCCGGCCTCGGCGCCTTCAAGCTGTCCCTGGGTCAGGTCACTGTAAATGAAACGACCCGCGATGGCCCCGGAGAAGTGATCGCCCAAAATCCGGGCATACGCCACATCCACGGCAAACTCATTGGGTCTTACCGTCCCCATGGGGTTACCTACCTGGTCCGTGAAATTCACATCACCCAGGGAAAAATATTTCAGGGAAAAAGCGATGGTTTGCAGGTCATCGAGTTTTCTGTATCCGGTCAGATAGCCCAGGTTGATGTCAGGAACCAGTGAACGCAACCAAGGCGTGTAGCTCACGCCAAATCCCATCTCCTGCTCCATGAAAGCATACTTTGCCGGGTTCCAGTGCATGGAGTTGATATCCGGACTGGAAGATACGCCAGCATCTCCCAAAGCACCGGCACGGGCATCCGGGGCAATCAAAAGAAAAGGTACTGCCGTGGTAATGGTATTCACGTCGCGCTGGCCCAAAATATCACCATAATCCGCTTCTCCACCCTGGCCTTTAACCTCGGGGGCCAGACCCGCAACGAAAAGAAATAACCATGCTACAGCTACTGCAAATACAGATTTCATTGATTTTGTTGTTTTATGATTCGATAAAATAAATGATTGCACATTCATGAAAAAACTGGCCGCAATGATCTTACTGTCAAAAGACCGCAAATATAACGATTTTTCAAAAAGCATATTGTTTGCTTCATCGCAACTTTTATGCACATCCAATTAACGGAAAATGATCAGTTTGTCCGATTGCCTTGAGCGTTTTCCATCGGGAGTTTCCATGGTCAGCCGGTACAAATAGATTCCGTTACGCAAAGGCCGTCCGCTTTGGCTCACGCCATCCCAGTAGATGGGTTCTGAACGATAACCGGCAGAATGTACACGTTCCTTGATGGTGTTTACCAGTTGCCCCTGCAGGTCATAAATGTCAATACGCACATCCAGCTCTTCAAAGGCCTGGTTATGTCTGAACGTGAACCAGGTTTCATAGCTGAAGGGGTTGGGGTAATTCATCAGGGCTTCCAGTACGAGCGTTCCGCCAGGGGCCACCACGAAATCAATGCGCTCCGTGGAGGGATTGTTATGGGTATCCCAGGCACGCAGTTTCAGGGTGTGCCGCCCTTCTTCCAGGTTGCGGAACGGATAGACCACCCGGCCGCTTTGATAGGTATCCAGGTCTGCTTCATAATAATTGGTCAGACGGATGGGCTCATTGCTGTCATTCAGGAAAGCTACGATGTCGTGCCCGATGCCCCCTGCCATGTTGATGCCACTCTCATCATGCAGCAGCGCCAGCAAGATGGGATTCTCATCGGTATGATCTCCGGAAACAAAGGTGGTGTCATTCATGTAAAGCTCGATCACAGGACCCTCGTGATCCGGGACAAAATCATCCAGGGTGCCCCCAATGACAAAATCATCATAATGGCCGTGGCCATCTTCGTGGCCATCGTCCATGTAATAGCTGATCTTGCCTCGTCCGTAATCATAGGCAATGTCGCGGGGCACGATGAAGCTGAAAGAGAAATGGCCGTTTTCGATGCTTGCCTTGCCCTTGTATAGGATTGAGTTGCGCATGCTGAAATGGGCCTGTTGGGAGCCCGGGTTGTTGCCGAGGGTCTGAAACTCTTCCTTTTTATCATAAATTGTGGGATAAAGCACCCCGTTGTAGTCTTCCAGCTTGTTGCCAAGCTGGTCCGTTACATAACCGGATATGGTCGCTTCCTGGTAAGCCCTGAGGGTGTCGGGCATCTCTTCGGTAACCACCCGGTGCTCCGGATAAGCCATTTGCATGGATGGGTCGCCCAGCAGCACGAAGTTCCTGAGCTGCATCGGGATCGACGCCCCTCCACTCAGGTTCTTGGCGATCCTGATGAGGTCACCCATCCGGTGATGGTCACCCACCTCATCCCGTTCAAAAACGGTTTGCATGAAGTTGTTGTTGAGGGTCAGGTTGTTTCCGGACCAGGCCAGTCGCGTGGTAGTAAACATCGCTGGTGTACCTCCCTCCGGCTTCAGTACGATGCGTACCCCGGCCGACAGCTCTTCGGGGTCGGGCTGGTCAAAGCTGCTGAACTCACAGGTGGCAGTCATGAATACCGGCATGTTGTACCGGTTATCCCAGGAGGCGATGTCTTCAAAGGTAAGCACCCGCTGGTGGGCCAGGCCACGCACCCCGCCGTGCCCGATGTAGTTGATCATCAGCGCACCCTGGTTGACTGCCTCGTTGATGGCCCTGTTAACATCAGGGTAGCGTTGCCCTCCGGCGAGCGTAACCTGCTGATAGGCATCCAGGTAGATCTTTTCGACATTGTATACCGGGTAATCCTCTGCCAACTGGTTAGTCAGCGTTTCTGCATCGTTGAAATGCCTGTTGTTGTCCCCGTCATCTGCCACGAAAACCACCTGGTTGCGCCAATCGGCATAATTGGAGATCACGCCGGTATAGGCAAGATCATCCGCATCCGGCGCCATGCCCGGCACGCGCTCTTCGTACCGGATGATCTTGTCCACCAGCACGCTGGCTTCTTCTTTTTCCCTGACGGGCAGCCGGCCAATGCCCAGGTCAAGCAAGCCTTCCGAACCACCCCCTTCGTGTGCGGAAAGCAGACCGAAGTAGTCGTCTGTCATATAAGAGGTGCGATGCGACAGGGAGGCGTAGCTTTGGAAGGTGGGGATCAGGTTGCCTCCATACCCGTAGATGTCTTTATTGTCGTACGTGCCATTGCCAAAAAGCAGGAGGTACCTGGGCATGGATGCACCCCGTTGGGCGCGTTCGTAGAACATTCGCATGAAGTTGCGGATGGCAGTGATGTCGGTGGTGCCGGATGAAAACTCGTTGTACACCTGGCGGGTTGTCACTACCCCTACACTGAGACCACTGTGGTCCTGCCGAAAATCTGCCAGTCGTTGGGCTTCTTCAAGCAAAGTGTCCGGCACCACGATGATCATATCTTTTGGCGACATGGCGTGCAGGTCCTGGTTGGGTACCGGACCTTTCAGCAGCGGGTCCAGGTAATGGCTGCCATCAAAAGCGACAAACTCCCGCAGACTGTCGCCAGGCAGGCGAAATCGCTGTGTACTTCCATTAATGGTGCTTTCCTGTGCGCGGATATCAAAACGGTCGGTGACATCCCAGATGCTGACCTGGTCGGGTGCATTGGTCAGTACATACGCTACGACTTCACCTTGCCCCACATGATCCAATTGCCGGAAAGCCATCTGTCCCCCGGAAAAGCTCAGCTGACGGTCCGCGTTCACCACCAGGTAGTTCAGGTAGCCCCGGGAACCTGCGCCTGGACGGTTGTAATTGAGGTTGACGCTGACCTGGTCTCCCTGATTCGGCGAAAACGGCATGAAGTCATTGACCGTGCGCACATAGTGTCCGTTGTAATCGGAGGGGTTGATTGACTGGATGAACATGTTCATCTGCGCATTGCCGGCAGCCAGGGTAAAGCTGCTTTGCACGGAGGCCCGCGCAGCCAGGTAGGCTTCCACATAGGCCTCGCTGCTTTGATCGAGTTCCGGGAAAGGGAAGGTAAACTGTTGCGTGCTCGTGGAGCTGAAGACCTCTCCGAACCAAACCCGACCTGAGCTCAGTAAGTTCTCCAGGTCACGCTGGTGAACCTGGTAGTCCCGGAAGCTGTTTACTTCAGCAGTGGCCGATTCGCTGGAAGAAGGCTGGCTGGAGATCCGTTTGCCTTCCCCCTGGTCTGTGGTGATGAAATAGCAGGATTGATTGGCATAGAGGTGTCTGCGATGCCGGTAAACCGGTGTTTGGGCCCCTTCAATCAGCACGGTATCCAGTTGCCAGCTGTCCGGCGAGCGGCCATAAAACAGCAGATAATCGTCCGGGCCAAATGCACCCGCATCAGAGCCGGAGAGATAAATGGCGTTTTCCTTGAGGTCATCGATGAACGGGACATCGTTCGCCTCCGGCAGCATGCCGCTGCCATTGCCGAACAGGCTGAGGTCCGCTTTTTGCACCGACGACGGGTCCATGCCCAGGGCTTCCAGGTCTTCATAGCCCAGTCGGTGAATACCGGTCTCTTCCACGCATATCCGGTACCAATTGCCTTCAGCCAGGACCGAATGATCCGCATAGCGGTCATCCGGAATGTGGTGCCTGAGTTCCGGATCATAAATCAGTGTCTGTTGCAGGTCAAAGGAGACAAGCTTCTCAAACCGATCTTCTGTTTCCAGGTAACGGAAAGGATAAAACTGCACCAGGTCAAACGTTTGCCTGCGGCTGCTTCCTCGTGAAGTCTCCGGACGTATGCTGTCCTGGCTGAACCCGGATTCCCGCATCAACGAGTCTTCTTCCGCAGAAAGCGGTTCAAACACCTTATTTTTGAGCGCAAATTGGTGGGAAAAGTGCGGCACGTCGCTTTCCACCCGGTGGGTATAGACCGGTACGGCAGCCAGGCTGTCGCTGTAAGCTGCCCCTTGGAAGGACAATACCTGTATGTATTCATCCTCATTGATGGGAAACTGCTGCGGCGACTGCCACAACAACTCAACCTCCCTGGTTTCATGCCCTGCAGCAGCAAAAACCGATTGTGCAGGGAAGGATACAAGCAGCGCAATGAGAATAAGCGTAAATCGAAGGTATGCAGTCATTTTCAAATGTGGGAATGCAATTTTTTGATGCCATGTGGTACATAAAGAACAACCAAAAATAGTGAAAGTTTAACTTTCCACGGCCATCAAGAACAAACACAAATAAAATAACGTCACCAGGTAGCGATATATTTTGACAGATGTACGCTGAAAGAAATTCACTAACTTTGGATTTGAAATTCAGGCCAACACCATGCGAACCATTCAATAAGCATCACCTGCTGTGCGTTATCTACCCATGAAGAAAAACAAATCAATTGCCCGGTGGTGGATCTGGCTGCTGCTGCCAGTGCTGCTGCTTGCCTATTCCTGCGAGGATGACGAGGCGGAGCCGGAG
>PUPG01000153.1 GCA_003553005.1 Bacteroidales bacterium | reverse complement strand
GTTGCATAAACCATATTCACCACCAACACCTCGGGCAACCTCAAACCTCAAACTTCAAACCTCAAACCACTTCAATCCAGCCACACACAAAAAACACCATATTTCTTGTTTTTTACAATATATAATATTATTTTTGCGCTAAACAACTTTCCTGATGAGCCAAACCCTGACATACCGCATCGCCTTGACACAAATCCCCGGTGTAGGTGGGATTACCGCCCGCCGGTTAATCTCGTATTGCGGAGGCGTAGAAGCGGTCTTCAAAGAGCGGGCAGCAGCGCTGAAAAAGATTCCGGGTATTGGCGACCAGATTGCCGCAGCGGTTTGCAGCCAATCTTTCTTTGATCGCGCAGCAGAGGAGATCCGCTTCATTGAACGCGAGGGCATCAGGCCTTTGTTTTACCAGGATGCGGCCTATCCGGCCAGACTCAAGGAGTGCGAAGACAGTCCCTTGTTGCTCTACGTGAAAGGCAATGCAGACCTGAACCACACCCGTGTGGTGGCGGTGATCGGCACCCGAAACATCACTGCCTATGGCAAAGAAAGGTGCCAAACGCTGGTCAGGGACATGCAAAGCCTTGGCGCAATGGTGGTCAGCGGACTGGCCTATGGTGTAGATGGTTGCGCCCACGAAACGGCCCTTCAGCACGGCTTGCCTACCGTGGCTGTCCTGGGACACGGCCTGGACCGGGTTTACCCCCACCTCCATCAGAAACTCGCAAGAAACATCCTCCGCGAAGGTGGTGCCCTGGTGACCGACTTCATCTCCGGCACCAAACCCGAACGGGAGAACTTCCCCAAAAGAAACCGCATCATCGCGGGCCTCTGCGACGCCATCGTGGTAGTTGAAGCGGCCATCACAGGCGGTGCACTCATCACCGCAAACATTGCAAACACTTACAACCGGGATGTCTTCGCCTTTCCGGGCAGGGTGAACGACAGGTACAGCCAGGGATGCAACAAGCTGATCCGGATCAACAAGGCCCACCTGATTGAACAGGTGGCTGACCTGCAGTACATCATGAACTGGGACGCCGGCAACGACAATCGCAACGCACAACAGGCCAGCCTTTTTGTCAGCCTCACGCCCGAGGAAAAAGAAGTGGCCGCCTTTCTGAAGGCAAACCCCGGCGCCGGCATGGATCAAATCGTTTCCGGTGTGCCCTATAACCTAAGCAAAACATCGTCCATCTTGCTCAGCCTGGAGTTTAAGGGCGTAGTCAAACCCCTCCCGGGCAAGCACTTCCAGCTGCAAGCACAGATTGATTGCAGTGTGTCGTAATGGCCCCCTGACTTTTTGTCCTTTCGTCCTTTCGTCCTTTCGCCCTTTACTCCTTTTTTTTTGTATTTTCGCACAACCAAATAACCGCACATATGGCCAGGCAAGAAGACAAGATCATAGGCAGGCGCCTGAAATCCTCCTACATCTCCACGGTGGTGAGCATCACCCTCGTGCTTTTCGTGCTGGGACTGCTCGGGTTGGTCATCCTGCACACCAGGCACCTCTCCGATCATTTTCGCGAAAGCATTTCCATCTCCCTGTTTCTTGAAGAAGGGGCATCCGAGTCGCAGATCCAGGGTCTCCGGAGCGACCTGGACCAGATGGAAGCCGTCAACGAAACCACCTACGTGTCGAGCGATGAAGCCGCGGAAGACCTGATGGAGGAACTGGGCGAGGATTTCGTGGAGTTCCTCGGGTACAACCCCCTGACGGCATCCATATCCGTCAGCCTCAAAGCGGCCTATGCCAACCCCGACAGCCTGACCGTCTTCGAGGCAGGACTGCAGGATTATGCCGTGATCACCGACATCGACTATCAACAGTCGCTGATCCACCTGGTGCACGACAACGTGCGCCGCATCAGCATCGCCCTGCTTGCGTTCAGCGTGCTGCTGCTGATCATCGCATTTGCCCTGATCAACAATACCATCCGGCTCAGCGTGTTCTCCAAACGGTTTCTGATCAAAAGCATGCAACTGGTAGGCGCCACCCAACGGTTTATTCGGCGACCCTTCATCATCACCGGGGTCCTGCAGGGGATCGTCGGGGCCATGGTCACCATCATCCTGCTGACGGGAGCCATGTACGTCGGCCAACGCCAAATCCCGGAGCTGACCTTCTTTCCGGGCATCCGCGAGCTGGCCGTGCTGTTTGCCGGTGTGCTGTTACTGGGAATCATCATCAGCTATATATCCACGTTTTTTGCCGTCAGAAAATACCTGAAAATCAAAACCGATTTTTTATACTATTATTAACCAATGCACCATGGAAAAAAAACAAAGCAGCGTGTTGCTGTTTGACAAACAAAAGTATACCTGGCTCATCGCCGGACTGGTGGTCACGGCAATCGGTTTTCTGCTGATGATCGGCGGGGCAAGCGATGACCCGGAAGTGTTCGATGACGCCATATTCAGTTTCCGGCGCCTCACCCTGGCACCCATCCTGGTGCTGGCAGGTTATGCCATGCAGGTCTATGCCATCCTGAAAAAAACCACCAACACGCCAGAAGACAGCAGCGCCCAGGCACGCAGCACGAAGCAAAAGCAAACATCACCAGCGGGCAAGCCACAACCAGGCAAGCCGGGACAGGCAAAACAACCCCACAGAAAAAAACAAAAACCCGGTAAACACAAGAATTAATGAGCTGGATAGAAGCACTGATCCTGGGCATCCTCCAGGGACTGACAGAATTCCTGCCCGTAAGCAGCAGCGGACACCTCGAACTGGCCGGCGCCTGGGGACTGGAAGACCCCCACGACTTTTTCACCTTTAACATCATCGTGCACGGAGCCACCTTCATGAGCGTAGTCGTGGTGTTCTGGCGCGACATCGTCTCGCTGGTCATCAACTTCTTTCGCTTTCAATGGAACCCGGAAATGAAGTTTGCGCTACTCCTGCTGGCATCAGCAGTGCCCACAGCCATCGTCGGACTGATGTACGAAGAGCAAATCGAAAGCATCTTTGACGGCAACGTGCGCTTCGTCGGCTTTATGCTGCTGATCACCGCCACCCTGCTGTTCCTTACGCGCTTCAGTCCCAAAAACAACAAGGACGTCACACTTAAAACCGCCCTGGTGATCGGCATTGCGCAAACCTTTGCCGTGCTGCCGGGAATCAGCCGAAGCGGCGCCACCATCAGCACGGCCCTGTTCTTTGGCATCGAACGCACCAAAGCCATCCGGTTTTCCTTTCTAATGGTGCTGATCCCCATCTTTGGCGCCAACTTCCTGAAGGTGATCCGGGTATCGGAAGAGGCCGCCGCCGGGACAATGGATGCCACACCATTGATAATCGGCGCCATCGCCGCATTCATCGCCGGCGTGATCGCGTGCCGCTGGATGCTGGAAATCGTTCGAAGAGGTAAAATTGAGTATTTTTCAATCTACTGCCTGCTGATCGGACTCACCGCCATCATCGTGGGAAGCACTGCGTAAGCAGCATGTCCACATTAACCACCCGGGCGGCAACACGCCCCCGACCTGCTTAAAACAATACAGGCTAAGCCAGCATTGCCAAAGTCATGACATCCCAAACAGACCAACTTCAGGAATCCCTACGGCAAGGCCGGGTGCTTTTTGTGGACAAGCCCTTCCGATGGACGTCTTTTGATGCGGTCAACAAGATCAAGTCGCAACTGCGCTACCGTCTGGGAATGAAAAAAATCCGCATAGGTCACGCCGGGACCCTGGACCCGCTGGCCACAGGCCTGCTGATCATCTGTACCGGCAGGGCGACCAAGGAGATCAACCGCTACCAGGACCTCGACAAAACCTATACCGGCACCTTCATCGTGGGCCACGTGACGCCTTCGTTTGACCTGGAGACCGAACCGGTGGAAGAAAGACCCTTTGCGCATCTTACCGAAACAGACCTCATCAGCGCGGCCAACCAGCTGTCCGGGGAGCTGGAGCAAATCCCACCACTCTATTCGGCCAAAAAAATTGCCGGGGAAAGAGCCTACCACCATGCGCGGCAAGGACGCCAGACAAGCCTGCAAGCCCGAAACGTGCAGGTGAAGGATTTTGAAATCACCGGGGTCAACCTGCCGGAGGTGGCTTTCCGCATCACCTGCAGCAAAGGCACCTACATCCGCGCCATCGCACGCGACTTCGGCGAAGCCCTGGGGTGCGGCGCTTACCTGGGTGCCCTGAGAAGAACCCACATCGGCATTTATTCGGTAGACGACGCCTGGCAAATGGACCAACTATCGGCCGCCATCGCCAATGGGGAGCTGTAACCGGCAAGCAAATCAACCCTCCGAAAAAAAGACTTGACAAAGGCCGCTGATTTGATTATCTTTGCAGCCTTCCTCCCGGCGTGCCATCATTCTTACTGATCACGCTTTTCCTAATATAAAAGGCATACATGAAGCTATCGCATTTTAAATTTAACCTTCCGGTAGATCTGATCGCAGAGCGGCCACCACAGAACCGGGACGAATCGCGCTTGATGGTGGTGCACAAAAAATCCGGCAAGATTGAACACAAGATGTTCAAGGACATCCTGGGTTATTTCGATGACGGGGATGTCATGATCGTCAACAACACCAAGGTTTTCCCGGCGCGCCTCTATGGCACGAAGGAAAAAACCGGGGCCCGCATCGAAGTGTTCCTTCTGCGGGAGCTGAACCGCGAGGCCCGCCTGTGGGACGTGCTGGTAGACCC
>PUPG01000165.1 GCA_003553005.1 Bacteroidales bacterium | reverse complement strand
CGCGGATCTGCAACATCAGCTGGTCAAAAGCCTTGTTCTTCAATGGCCGGTAAGCCGGCACGACCAGGTGGGGCACCTGCAGCGACACGACCGGGGGAACCCACTCCCAGTTCCCGGTATGACCCAGCAAGCCGATCAGACTTTGGCCTTTTTCGTGCTTTTCCTGCAAAAGCTTATGTCCAGCGTCGTCGACCTTGCAGCGGGTCAGCACCTCCTTGTCACTCATTGTCTTGAGCTTCAGGGTTTCTACCCCTACGTCTGCGAGGTGCCGGTAAAACGACCGCGCGATCTGGCGGATCTCCTTCTCCTGTTTTTCCGGGAAGGCATTGCGCAGGTTTTGAAGGACGACTTTCCGGCGATACCTGACCACGTGTGTTAACAAAAAAGCCACGAAGGAGGCGATGCCGTGCAGGACCCCCAATGGAAGCCGCGCAATCAGCCCCAGGAAACCGGTTAGGATACGACTCAGCATAAGCACGGGATTATCCGGTGAATCAATATAAAAAGTGATCGTACGGGTAGCGCTTTTGGTGGATCTCCACCACCGTGTTATAAAGCAGCCGCCTGAACTGTTCGATGTTTTCTTTCTTCTTTGCTGAAATGAAGATGCAGGGCGCGTTCATTTTTCCCATCCACGTCTCCTTCATCTCTTCCAGACTGATGTTTTCGCGCGTGGCGGGTGTCAGGTCGTCTTCATCCTTTTCTACCCAGCTGTACTTATCCATCTTGTTGAAGACCACGATGGTCTGTTTTTCCTCGTTTTCGGTGATCTCGGCCAGGGTGTTCTTCACCACCTGTAGCTGTTCCTCAAAGTTGGGATGCGAGATGTCCACCACGTGCAGGAGGACATCCGACTCCCGGACTTCGTCCAGGGTCGACTTGAAGGATTCGATGAGGTGGTGGGGGAGCTTGCGGATGAAGCCCACGGTGTCGGAGAGCAGGAAGGGCAGGTTGCCGATCACGATCTTTCTGACGGTGGTGTCCAGCGTGGCAAAGAGCTTGTCTTCGGCAAACACGTCCGTTTTGCTGAGCATGTTCATGATGGTCGACTTGCCGACGTTGGTGTAGCCGACCAGGGCCACCCGGACGAGGTTACCGCGGTTGGACCGTTGCGTGGCCTTTTGTTTGTCGATTTGCTGCAGTTTCTTTTTGAGCAGCGCAATCTTGTCGCGCACGATGCGCCGGTCTGTTTCAATCTCCTTCTCCCCGGGCCCCTTCAGTCCGATACCTCCTTTTTGCCGCTCCAGGTGCGTCCACATTCCGGCCAGGCGGGGCAGCAGGTACTGATACTGTGCCAGCTCCACCTGGGTGCGTGCGTGTGCGGTGCGAGCGCGCATCGCAAAGATGTCCAGGATCAGGTTGCTCCGGTCGATCACCCTGGTTTTGAATGCCCGGTCCAGGTTCCGCTGTTGCGATGCCGAGAGTTCGTCGTCAAACACCACCAGGTCTGCCTTGTTTTCTTTGACGTATTCCCTGACCTCCTCCATCTTTCCCTTGCCGATGTAGGTGGCCGGGTCCGGCTTGTCGATCTTTTGCGTAAACTTTTTGAGGACAACGCCACCAGCGGTGTCCACCAGGAAGGCCAGCTCGTCCAGGTATTCTGCTACCGTCTCTTCTGTCTCTTCACGGGTGATCGCACCCACGAGCACTGCCCGTTCCTTCTCTTTCTTGATTTCTATGTGTTTAGGCATGCAATCCTTTTGGTTCTTGTTTTGCTTTTCGGCGCGTAGGGTGTCCCCGTGCCCGGCGCCCATCTCTTCAGTGCCCGGTGCCCGGTTTTTGTGTCAGTCAGGCCGTTGCGGTCTCAATCACGTGTTTTGCCGGGCAGGGGCAAATCCAATGATCTCCCGGACCTCCCGGATGGTTTGCCTGGCGCTTTCCCGGGCTTTTTCTGCCCCGAGGCGGGCTACCTTCCGCAGGTAGTCGTCGTCCGCATCCAGGGCCAGGATGCGTTCACGCAAGGGTGCCGTGAATGTGATCATATCCTCTGCCAGCTGCTTTTTCATGTCGCCATAGCGAATGGTGGCCTGTTTGTAGGCGTCGAGGAAGTGTGTTACCGTGTCCTGGTCGCTCACGATGCCCATCAGGTTAAACAGGTTTTGTACGGGCTGAGACATCGGTTCGCCGGACTCTGCCGGTCCGGAGTCCGTCGTGGCCCGCATCACCTTCTTGCGGATGACCTTGGGGTCGTCAGCCAGGAAGATGGCGTTGCCTTCTGCCTCCGACTTACCCATCTTGGTGCTGCCGTCCAGACCGGGCACCTTCACCAGCTCTTCATCGAAGTTGTAGGCATACGGTGGCGGAAAGCACTCCGTCTTGTACATCCGGTTAAAGCGGTTGGCAAACGTACGAGCCATCTCCAGGTGTTGTTCCTGGTCCTTGCCCACAGGCACCTTGGTGGCCTTGTGGATGATGATGTCGGCCGCCATCAGGACGGGGTAGGTCAGCAGTCCCGCGTTGACATTGTCGGGCTGCTTGCGCACCTTGTCCTTGAAAGAAGTACACCGCTCCAGCTCGCCTTTGTAGGCATTCATGCTGAGCAGGAGATAGAGCTCCGCCACTTCAGGCACGTCGCTCTGGATATACAGGGTGGCCACTTCCGGGTCAATCCCGGCAGCCAGGTATTCGATGAGCACCTGCCGCACATTCCGTTGCATATCGTCGGGGGTGGGGTGGGTGGTCAGCGAATGATAATCCGCAATGAAGAAATAACACCGGTGCTGGTGCTGCATCTTCACAAAATTCTTGATGGCACCGAAATAATTTCCAAGATGCAGGTGCCCTGTAGACCGTATTCCGCTTACAACTGTTTCCATGCTACAAAAGTAGCATTAAATTGTTAAATGAACGGCCACAGCAACACGCTAAAAGCAGGTGAAGCCACCGGGGCCGTGCTCGCCACAACCCCGGTGGCTTCCTGGCAAAACCCGCCCGGCAGGTCCTCACTTCCTTTCCCTGGTCTGGAAATAGATCAGCGGACCCGCGATGGGGGCCAATAGCAGCAGCAAGATCAATATCCTGCGCTGCTGGTTTTGCAGGATGTCCCTGATGGCCATGATCAGCAGCGTGACCGCCAGCAGGATTAACAGGATGCCAAAGAAATAATACACGTGTGTTGGATTCATTTTTCTTTTGGTTGTTGTGAATAATCGGTGGATAGCCCTGGGGCAATCCAGCTGTTTATAAGCATCTCAAGATTGAGGTCTCTTCTTGATGACTTGCAGCACGGAGTCCCTGGCAGAAACCCCAGCCACAAACCCTGTCCCGGCATCAGGCATAACGGGCCTGTCCGCCGCCAAACCGGATATTGAACCGGTTAAAGCGCCACGAGGGCGCAGGCCAGCGCAATGCTGCTCAGGCACCACTTCCAAAGGATTCCGCACATAAAGGCGCATTCGGGATCATCGAGACAGGCCCCGATGGCAGCGCCCATGCATTCAGAAAAAGTAATCCCGCCGTCATCGTCACCGCCAGATTTAATCTCAAAAATAGTGTAATTTATTATTTCTTCGGTATTTTTTTGCACTTCGGCATAAAACCAGGCAACTCCCTCGTAGTAGACGGTAACCTCATAGGTGTCCCCCAGGTCCCGTTTGTCGTGTTCGTAATAGGTGATGAGCTTGTTGTCCTCATCGGTGGCCAGGATCAGTGACAATTCGCTCCCGCTTTTGTCTTCATCTGCGTAGGTCAGCACAATGCCCTTTCCGTCCAGGTTGTTGTATTCCACCACATCCAACGCATCATAGTCCTCGCCTAAATGAAAGTGGGTTTTTCCGAACTGGTTGCTCTTTTTTAGAAACTGTTCGGCCACGGCCACCTCTTGTTTGTTTGCTGTCCTGATCAGGTCGATGTCGTATGTCACTGCCTCTTCCGCCTGTTCTGCTTCCGGCACCAGCGCTTTGTCCACATCGTCCTGGCAGGAGGCCAGGACCAACAGGAGCCCCAAAGCGATTGTGCCCAGTTTGATCAACTTTTTCATGATGATTCGGTTTTTTAAGTGTTGAACGATATTTGTGAGTCGCTCTCACAAATGCTACTCTGCTGTTTGATGCCGTTTTTCGCTTTCACATCCCCGGCTTTGGGCGGGCAACCCGACATGAACCCACTTGCGATCTTGTGTGTGACACACCAAAGACCAATGCGTGACCAAGGTGTGTTAACAAGAACAAAAATACGACAAAAAACAACAAAAACACAACAAGGGCACACAAAATATCTCCAAATGTGTTTTGTTGCGCCTGGGCGGCAACAGGGGTCAGTGACAAAAAAGCCCGCCTGATTGGGGCGGGCTTGTGTGCATAGGCTTTTGTAAGTTTCGCGTCCGGGCTGGCAGTCGCCGGCTGTGCATTTACCGGGCTTCTTGCTTCAGCGTGTCGGCCTGGTAATTCCTGGTTGAGAGAAATACTTTTTGCAGGTCAAACGGCAGGGGCTCTTCTTCTTCGGGTTTGATGTAGTCCGTGATGTCAAAGTGGTAGGTGGCGAGGCTGGACTGCGATTTGACGATTTCCTGCTTGACTTCCAGCGGCAGGACTTCAGTAGTTTCTTCTGCGGGAACCGGCTGGACGAGTTCTTTTCCTTCGGAGGTGGTGAAGATCAGGGCGGCTGGGATGGCTGCATGAGCTACTCCCATGCTGATGATCAATGCTGCGGTGATGAGGATGCGTG
>PUPG01000054.1 GCA_003553005.1 Bacteroidales bacterium | reverse complement strand
TGCGCTTTTTGCACTTTAAACTGCTGTCCGCCTATTTCAACAATTGCGTACATTTCTTATTTTCCGTTAAATGGTTCAATCGAATAAATTGGGGTGCAAAGATAAACAAAAAATATCAAGCTGCAAGTCCCGGATAAATATTTTCTATTCAGGAAGTTGATTTTCTTCTTCGTTTGTTTGCCAGGTAGACCCCCAGCAGGATAAGTGCAATCCAGAACAAAAACACCACCAGGAAGACCTCTCCGTCTGCAATGCCCCACAATATGGAGATCACCGGCATGAGGTAGGTCACTGTGGAAGTAAAAAGTGCTGATGTTTGCCTGATCAGCCAATTGTGGATGATCATGGCCAATGCCGTGCCCACCACGGCCAGGATGGCAATATACCCCAGGCTTTGCCAGCCCTGCGGGTCATGATTCAGGACGTGAATCAAGTTGCTCCCCGTAAAGAGGTATATGATGGATGGCACCCCAATAAACATAAAGACCACGGGAGTGATGGTCAGTGCGCTGAATTCGTAAAGAAATCGCTTGATCAGGTTCATGTTGGTGGCATAGCAAACGGCTGCGGCAATGGCAAACATTCCATACCACATATTGTTCAGTTCGCCGCCATTGGCCACGGTTAACAGGCCAACAGCCCCGCCCAGACCGATCAAAACCCCCGCCACGTTCATCCAGCGCGTCCGCATCCCAAAAAACAACACGCCGATAACCAGGGTAAACAGCGGGGTCAGTGAATTCAACACACCGGCCATGTAACTGTCGATGACGGTTTGTGCGATGGCAAATAAAAACGGAGGCAGGCCGTTGCCAATGATTCCGGCTAGCAGGAAGTATTTGAGCTTGTGACGGGGCACTTTTTTCAGGTGCCAGATGAGCAGCGGAGACAACACCAGGAAGGAGATGGCAATGCGCAGGGCCCCCACCTCAAAGCTGCTGAAAGCATCCAGGCCGCGCTTGATGAGGATGAAGGAACTCCCCCATACCACCACCAGCAATGCCAGTGCCAGCCAGTGAATCCCCTTTGGTCTGTTGTCCTGCTTCATCAATGATACAATGTCAAACTGGCGAAATATCAAAAGTCCGGGCAAAGGTAATGGAAATCGAATTTGCCAGGATGCCATTCACGATGACCAGCCAAATATTTTCACAGAATGCGTATATTTGAGAAAAACCCATGGCCATGACAAAAGAAGAACCAATGAAAGCCAAACTGGAAATTGTTCAGGGCGACATCGCCCGCCAGCCAGACATGGATGCCATTGTGAACGCGGCGAATGCGCAGTTGCGCACAGGTGGTGGCGTAGCCGGCGCCATTCACCGGGCTGCAGGTCCGGGGCTGGAGGAAGAGTGCCAGCCACTGGCGCCGATCCAGCCTGGTCAGGCAGTGATCACAGGCGCGCATCAGCTGCCCAACAAACATGTGATCCACTGCCTGGGACCAGTATACGGCCGCGACAAGCCCGAGGACAAATTGCTGGCAGCCTGTTACGAAAACGCCATCAAGCTTGCAGAGGAACACCAGCTCGGATCCATCGCTTTTCCCGCGATCTCCACCGGGGTGTTTGGTTACCCACTCGATGAGGCCGCCGCAGTAGCCATCCGCACCATCAAGCAAAAGATCAAAGAGCTTGATCACGTGCAAACCATCCGGATGGTCCTTTTCAGCGAAAAAGACCTGCAGGCTTTCCAACGGCAAGCGGCTGATCATTAAAAGACAGCGCAAAAGCCAGGCAGCAGCGCATTACCTCCAAAAATTGCACCCATGTCCAAACCTTCAACCTCCCGGTTCCTTACTGGCCTGGCCCTCATGGCCGGCATGCTTGCAGTGGTCTGGCTCGCCGGACACCTGAACAGACCACCGGCGGTCGTTCCGGAAGATGCGCCGCCAAGCCGGTTTTCTGCTGAAAGAGCCTGGAAGCACCTCGAAACGATCGGAGCTGTTAAAAACCCCATCGGCAGCCCGGAAAATGCAATGGTCAGGGACTATATCCTGGACGAGGTCAGCAAGCTGGGCCTTGAGCCAGAGCTCCACGAGACCACCTATTTTGATGCCAGGATGCAACGGGTGGCCGACCTGGGCAACATCCTGGTGCGCATTCCCGGCCACGGCAGCGGAAAAGCCCTGCTCTTTATGGGGCATTACGACACCGTGGCAGATGCCTGCGGAGCCGCAGACAATGGCTCTGCCGTGGCAGCAATGCTGGAGCTGATGCGCATGCTCCAGCACCATCCCCCATTAAAAAATGACCTGATTTTCTTTTTTCCTGATGGAGAGGAGGTCGGCCTGCTTGGTGCAAAAGCATTTCTTGAAGAACACCCGTGGGCCCCCGATGTGGGCTTCGTGGTCAACCTGGAAGCACGGGGCACCACCGGACAAAGTTTCATGTTTGAAACCGGCGATCATAACCTGCAAACCATCGCAAGCTTTGCGGAAACCGTACCCCACCCTGCCGCCAACTCCATCAGCTATGAGGTGTATGCGCGCATGCCTAACGATACGGATTTCAGCCCCTTCAAGCAACGTGGGTATCCGGGCCTGAACATGGCATTCATCGAAAACGCCTTTGACTACCATACGGCAATGGACAACCTGCAAAACACCGACATCCGGTCCATACAACACCACGGATCCTATGCAGCATCCATGGCCCTTGAGCTTGGTAACAAAAAACTCGATTTCGAGGCAGCAGAAAACGCCGTATATTTTAACACCATTGGCGATGGCTTTGCTTTTTATCCCTATGGCTGGGCGGTACCGCTGGCCATCGGGGTGGTCATCTTATTTGCGCTGATGCTGTGGGCTGGCACCAGGAATAACCTGTTAAGCCCACGGCAATGGCTCAGGGGCTTCGCAGCTTTTGCCATTTACCTCGTGTTATTGTACCTCCTCGTGCATGGATTGTATGCAGGCATTGCCAGGTTTTATCCGGGAAGCAGGCATTTGTTGCTGGATTACCATCAATCCTTGCTTATCCCGGGATTTCTCCTTGTGGCCGCATCCTTCAGCCTGATCTATTACCGGATGGTCCTGCGGGGCGTGTGTTTCAGGCATGCAGTGGCGCTGTTCCTGTTTTTTGCCGCAGTGCTTTTGGCCAGTGGCCAGATGGGCTTGCTTACCGGACTGGGCGTGTTCGCATTGAACGGCTTGTGGTTTTGGTTCTTCCACAAGCCCGCTTCGGCATATGACTTGGGTGCAGGAGCCATGTTTTGCTGGGCTGTGCTGATGATGTATACGGCCATTGCCATTCCCGGGGCAAGCTATTTGCTCACCTGGCCTTTGGCAGTTATGATTTTCGGCTATTTGCTGATCATCGCATTTCCTGGCAAAGCAGATGATCCTCGAAAAGGAAACAACCCGCAGCGGTTAGGCATTGCAGCGATCTTACTGGTGGCCGCCGTACCTGCACTCCTCTGGCTCCCCTGGCTTGCCGGCTTTTTTACGGTAGCCATGGGACTGCCATATATTGCTGCCGCCTCCCTGCTGATCGGCTTCCTGGCTGGACTTGCCGTTCCCCATATCGACCTGGTGACGCGCGACAGACCTGCCTGGATTCCAGGCATCGTGTTGCTCGCAGGCATCGCGCTCCTGGCTGCCGGGACCGTGTCGACGGGGTATGACGAACGGCACAGAAAACCAGTAAACGTCCGGCTGGTGCATCATGCCGATCAGGAAACCGCACAATGGATTACTGCCGACGCCAGCATCAATGACTGGACAGCACAGTTCCTGGGCGAAGCACCTGAAAGGGTAAAGATTACCCATGTGGTGCCGCTGGACAACCGGACCTACCAGGGCCACCCGGCCAGTCTGCCGGAGAAGCTCCCCTCCCCCAGCGCCAACCTGCTGCACGATTCGGTCGCTGATGGTGAACGGGTGCTGGTCTGGCAGATCCACAGCGCAGATCATGTGGCACGATCAGACATCTATATCTACACAGAGCAAGTCCCTGTGGGTATCCGCATTGATGACCTGCGAAGAACGCAACTGATCCCACACCGGGAGTCCAATTGGCGGAGATTGCATTACTTTGCACCGCCCAAAGAAGGTTTTCAGTTGACGATGCACACAGATCCCGAAGCGGAGATCAAGCTGCACCTGGTCGATACCTGGCATCACCTGCCTCCTTTCATTACCTGCGAAAGCATGCCGGCGCATATGATGCCACGCGGCCATCAGACGGTGTCTGCAAGCACCTTTTTATATTCGCCTTAAGCAACACGATAATAATTTATATTTTTACAGCCATGACCGTAGAGGCCATTCTGGTATTTGGTATTTTGGGGGCATCCCTGCTGCTCTTCTTCACGGGCTGGGTGCGCATGGACATCGTGGCCCTGCTGGTGCTCTCCATACTGGCCTTCACGGGCATCATCACACCCCAGGAGGCCCTGGCAGGGTTCAGCAATCCGGCCGTGGTCACGGTATGGGCGATGTTCATCCTGAGTGCAGCCTTGTACCAGACGGGGGTAGCCAGAATCATTGGCCGGCAGGTCATGCGCTTTGCCGGAGAGGGTGAAGTGCGCCTGATCGCGCTGATCATGCTTTCGGCAGGGGCAATGTCCGCCTTCATGAACAATGTCGGGGTGGTGGCCCTGATGCTTCCCGTGGTGATGGACATGGCCAGGGCCAAACAGATCTCCCCATCGCGTTTACTCATGCCCCTGGC
>PUPG01000241.1 GCA_003553005.1 Bacteroidales bacterium | reverse complement strand
GTTTTTCCTTTTATTTGTCGAAACATTTTAAGAAATTTGTGCCACTTTTGGGAGGTATAATATATTGAGATATAATGGATTTAAAGCAACACATCGATAAAACCAAGCTCCCGCAACATGTGGCCATGATCATGGACGGTAATGGCCGATGGGCTACACAACGCGGCCAGGAACGCATATTCGGACATGAGCATGGTGTGGAATCGGTCCGTGATACGGTGAAAGCGGCTGCTGAGATTGGTATCCCATATCTGACTTTTTTTGCCTTCTCCACCGAAAACTGGTGCAGACCGCACAAGGAGGTGGAAACCCTGATGGATCTGCTGGTTCAGGCCATTCAAAATGAGACGGCCGAACTCAATGAAAATGGGGTACGGCTTCATGCCATTGGCGACCTGGATTCGCTGCCACAGCGATGCCGGGATACCCTGGAGGAAGCCATCGAAACCACCGCACATAACACCAGGCTGCATGTAACCGTGGCACTGAGTTACAGTGCCCGCTGGGAAATCGTAAACGCCGCCCAAAAGATCGCTCAAAAAGTGGCAGACCGCACCATTAACCCGGATCAGGTCGATGAAGAGCTGTTTTCCGGCATGCTGGAAACAGCAAAAATGCCCGATCCGGATCTGTTGATCAGAACAAGCGGCGAACTGAGGGTAAGCAACTTCCTGCTCTGGCAGCTGGCTTATGCCGAACTGTATTTTACGCCAGTATACTGGCCAGACTTCAGAAAACAGCATTTTTACCAGGCTGTCATTGATTACCAGCGCAGAGAACGCCGCTTTGGCAAGGTAAAAGCTGAAGCCTTAACTACAAAAAACGTTTGAAACGAAAGTCATAATGCATAAATTTTTTGCCCCGCTCATCCTGCTATCTCTTCTGCTTTTCACGTTTCAGGGGAACGCCCAGGAAGTAATTTCCGGTCAGGATATTGAACTTGACCCACTCAACCCCCAGGAATTTGAAATTGGGGGCATCGCCGTGTCCGGCACACAATCGATCAACGACAATGTGGTGGTTATGGTGAGCCAACTGGCAGTCGGACAACGCATCGAAATCCCCGGGCAGGCCATCTCAAACGCCATTAGCAATTTGTGGGACCAGGGCCTCTTCCGCGACATCAGCATAGGCATTACCTCCATACAGGATGGCATCGTATTCCTGGAAATCGAGCTGACCGAAAGGCCAAGACTTACCCGGTATGAATTCAAAGGAATCCGGCGATCAGAGGCCGATGACCTGCAGGAAAAACTAAATCTGATCCGTGGCGACGTGGTCACTGAAAACCTGCTTTTCCGTGCAGAAAATACGATTGAAGAATATTATATCGAAAAAGGTTATCGCACCCCAAGCATAGAGATCACGCAAAAGGAAGACACCGCAAGGGTCAACAGCATCACATTGGAGTTTGACATTGACCGTGGCAACAGAACCCGGATCCGGGAAGTCAACATCTACGGCAACGAAATATTGTCCGACCGCCGCATCAAGCGCATCATGCGAAACACCAGGGAACGGAGCCTGCGGTTTATCTTTACCTCCTCCAAATTGGTTGAAGAAGAATTTGAGGAAGACAAGCGCAGCATCATTGAGCATTACAATGAGCTGGGCAAGCGGGACGCTGCCATCGTCAGGGACTCTGTCTATTTTGTGGATGATGACCGCATCGAAATTGACCTGCACATCTACGAGGGACCCACGTATTATTTCAGGAACATCGAATGGGTGGGCAACTCCGTCTACTCGGAAGAAACCCTCAACGACGTGCTCGATATCCGGAAAGGAGATGTCTACAACCAGGCCAAACTCGACAAAAACCTCTTTATGAACATGGAAGAGGGAGACGTGAGTTCCCTGTATATGGACGTTGGATACCTTTTTTTCCAGCTTGACCCGGTCGAAGTGGCCGTGGAAAACGACTCCATTGACCTGGAGATCCGCATCTGGGAAGGCGAACAAGCCCGGATCAACCGGGTATCGGTGACCGGGAACACCCGGACCAATGACCACGTGATCATGCGGGAGATCCGAACCCGTCCCGGACAGCTGTTCAGCCGTTCGGACATCATCAGGAGCCAGCGCGAGATTGTCCAGCTTGGCTTCTTTGACCAGGAAACCATCGATGTCCAGCCAAGGCCCAACCCGCAGGACAACACCGTAGACCTGGAATACATCGTGGAGGAAACCTCGTCCGACCAGATCGAATTGTCAGGCGGCTGGGGGGCCAACAGGATCATTGGCACCATCGGGGTGTCATTCAACAACTTTTCCACCAGGAACCTGTTCAACCGGGAAGCCTGGCAGCCATTGCCCACAGGAGACGGGCAGCGGCTGTCGCTGAGGGCGCAAACCTACGGGAGGGGGTATCTCTCCTACAACATGTCTTTTACCGAGCCCTGGTTAGGCGGAAATCAGCCCAATGCCCTGAGTGTTAACTTCTACCAGACCACGCACCGGAGAAGCCTGTCCAGCAGCCATCCTGATTACGGATATTATAAGATCATCGGTTCTTCCGTGGGACTCGCCCGGCGGTTAAGCGTTCCGGATGACTACTTCTTTCTGCGCCAGTCGGTCAATTATCAGCATTACGACATCATGAACAGCCCCATCCGCTTTATCTTTGATGACGGGCGATCCAACAATTTGAGCTACAGCGTGACCTTTGGCAGGAATTCCAAGGATGCGCAACTCTTCCCAAGACGCGGATCGGAGGTCTCCCTCGGCCTGCAGCTGACGCCTCCCTATTCGCTTTTCTCAGACACGGATTACTCCGTGGCCGAGCCCCAGGAAAAATACCGCTGGCTGGAGTACCACAAGTGGAACTTCCGCGGAAACTGGTATACCCCGATTGTCGGTGACCTGATCCTGACCACCAGGATACGGTTCGGATTCCTGGGATATTATAATGAAGATATCGGCCACCCCCCATTTGAGCGTTTCTATGTAGGTGGAGATGGCTTATCAGGATGGGAAATCGACGGCAGGGAGATCATCGCACTCCGCGGTTACACCAACTACGCGCTGACACCCACGGATGCCCAGGGAGAGTTTATCGGGGGGAATGCCTACAACAAATACACGGTCGAGCTCCGCTTCCCGCTGTCACTGAACCCCATGGCCACCATCTATGCCCTGGCCTTCGTGGAAGGCGGAAACGCATTCCGTGATTTCGACTCCTTCGACCCCTTCCACATCAAGCGTTCGGCTGGCGTAGGGGCACGAATTTTCCTGCCCATGTTCGGACTGATGGGCATCGACTACGGGTATGGCTTTGATGATGTACCCGGAAGGCCCGGCGCAAGCGGTGGACAATTCCACTTTACCATCGGGCACCAAATTGATTAGTACTAACCTTGTTTACCTAAGAGGACATGATCATGAAAAAGCAAATTTTCCTGTTCCTGTTGACAGCCGTACTGTCGACAGCAGCATTCGGTCAGCGCTTCGCGTATGTCGACACCGAATATATACTCGATAACATCCCGGAATACCAGGCAGCAGAAAGAGAGATTGAAGAGCTATCGATCGAGTGGCAAAGGGAGATCGAAGACCTATTTGCCGAGATCGACAGGATGTATACCGAATACCAGGCAGAGGCTCCCCTCCTGCCAGACGACATCAAGAGACAGCGCGAAGAAGAGATCATCGAAAAAGAACGTGCTGCCAAAGAGTTGCAGATGCAGCGATTTGGCCGCGAAGGCGACCTGTTTGACAAACGCCAGGAGTTGGTGCAACCCATCCAGGATCAGGTATACGACGCCATTGAAACCATTGCAGACCGCGGCAACTATGCCGTCATTTTTGATAAGGCCGGCGGTGCCGCGATGATATACACGGACGTCCGCTACGACCTTAGCGACGATGTGCTGCAAAGGATGGGTTACCGGAACTGACCGCTTTGCTAAATCATTGCCTATTTTCCGAGAAGTCTTTTGATCTCATTCAACTTCATCAAGGCTTCCACGGGCGTAAGCGTGTCAATGTCGGTATTCAGGATTTCCTCCTTGATTTGTAACAATACCGGGTCATCCAGCTGGAAGAAACTCAACTGCATGTTTTCTTCCCGGCTGGATGATTTTTTTTCGCTGCCGGTTTCACCGGTCAGCTCATCATGGCTATGGGTTTTCTCCAGGTGCAACAGGATGCCTTTGGCCCTTTCAATGACCTGGGCCGGCATGCCAGCCATGCGGGCCACATGTATCCCAAAGGAATGTTCACTGCCGCCGGGTACGAGCTTCCGCAGGAATATCACGTTATTTCGCACCTCTTTAACCGACACGTTGAAATTTTTGATCCGGCTGAAAGAAGAGGCCATTTCATTTAATTCGTGGTAATGGGTGGCAAATAAGGTCTTGGCCCGGAACATGGGGTGCTCATGCAAAAATTCCGAGATGGCCCAGGCAATGCTGATGCCGTCATAGGTGCTGGTACCGCGACCGATCTCATCCAGCAAGATCAGGCTGCGGTCGGAGATGTTATTCAGGATGCTCGCGGTTTCATTCATTTCGACCATAAAGGTGGATTCACCGCTGGAAATATTATCAGAGGCCCCAACCCGGGTAAAAATCTTGTCCACGATGCCAATTTTGGCCTGATCGGCAGGGACAAAGCTGCCCATCTGTGCAAGCAGGACAATGAGGCCGGTTTGCCGCAACAGGGCCGACTTACCCGACATATTGGG
>PUPG01000083.1 GCA_003553005.1 Bacteroidales bacterium | reverse complement strand
AACCATGGCGGACATATCCCACGAGTACGGCATTCGCAAAGAAAACCTGTATCGCCGCAATGCCATGAATTGGGAAGACGAACCCGAACCCGGCGAAAAACTCAGGTTGCGCGGTTACGACGGCATCTTTATTCAATACCTGTTCAGAAGGCCGTAAAGCATTCGATTTTTCGCTAACTCATCGCAATTCCCGCACATAAGCACCCCGTCGGTGCGTGTTCCAGGCATCCACACCAGCCTCTGCAAGGCTTTCCTCCAAAGCCGAAGCACGCCAGGGCCTGATGGATCCATCCAGCAGCACCCGCCCCGGTTGCACGATGTCCAGCAAGGTCTGAATGTCTGGATTGGCACCGCCGGTAATTAGCAGGTAGTCTACCGGGTAAGGCCTGCCCACAGCTGAAAGGTCCATCGCTTCCAACGATGACCCCAGCCAATGGAGGGTTGACTGCTCGTGCAACACCAGGATGCTTACGCCGTGAAAACAGATCAGGTCGTTGTGCCCGCGAAAACCACCTGAAGCATATAAACCCAGGGAGTCGCCAATGATCGGCTGCGCGATTTCATCGCTGCTGCCCCTGCGCAACCTGTTCGCTTCCACCGTAAAACGCTTTTGCCGCTCATCATTCGCCATATCCGCCGAGGCCAGGAATACGGTTTGGCGTGCGGTTGTGAAGTCCACCGCCGTTTCGCGGTTTACGTGATAGACGGCAAAATAACGCTGCATGCTGGTCCCCATGGCCCGCCAGGTTATCGACCCATTCATCAGCAATAGCACGCCCAGGGCTGCCAGCAAGTATCCCCGCCGGACCGCCATGAGGTAAACAAACAGGAAAAACAGGAACACAAAAAACAAGAGCGTTTCGGGGAAACTGATGTACACGCCGGTAGTGACAGAACCAGGTAAGCCCTCAATGAAGCTTACGCTATGATGCAACAGGCTCACAATGAAAGCAAGACATTGGCCGGCAAGGCTGCCCAGCAGCGGTACTGGACTGAGGGCCAGGCTGATCAACGCGGTGTAGATCACCAGACTGGCCAGGGGAATCACCGCCAGGTTGGTCAACAGGAAATAGTTGGGGAACTGGTTGAAGTAATGCAATGCCAGCGGACCGGTAGCCAACTGGGCAGCCAGGGATACGGTGATGATTGCCCAGGCCCTGGAGAGCAACTTGTGCTTGACGGTAACCAGCTTTTCAAACCAGGGCTGGAGTGCCACGATGCTGATCACCGCCAGGTAGGACAGCTGAAAGCCAATGTGCTTGATGATGGCCGGGTCTGAGGCTACCAGCACAAAAGCCGAAGCAGACAGGGTGTTGTAAATATTGGTGGGGCGCTGAAAGCTCTGGCCCAATGACACGAAGCTGAACATCACTGACGAACGCAGTACCGACGGACTGAACCCCGTGATGGCCGCGTACAACCAGATGCAGAGGAGAATGCAGATGGTCTTCAGGAAGTGTCCACCACGAAGCCTGTGCAGAAAAGAAAAGACCTTGCTGAGCACCATGAAAATAATCCCCACATGCAGACCGGAAACACAGAGGATATGCATGGCACCTGCACCGGCAAACTCCCGCCTGAGATCCTCGTCCAGGTATTCACGGTAACCCAGCAGCAATGCGGAGATCACAGCAAAATCACGCCCCTCAAGGTGGTTATCCGCCAACGTGTCCAGTGCCCGTTGTCGCAAGGCCAGGGCCAGTTGCATGTGCCTCCTTCCCCTGTCCCTGTCCACCAGCAACCAGTCACCCGACCGCACATACATCGTGTGAAAGATGTTCTGCCTGGCCAAAAAGCGCTGATAATTGAAAACTCCCGGATTTTGCGGCGGAGATACCTTGCTGAACCGCCCCCCCAGCACGAGCCGGTCGCCATATCGCAGATCAGCTACGAGGCTGTCCTTTTCAAAATACACCATCAACCGGCCTTCTGCCGGATGCTGCAGGGTATCATCGCCGGCAAACAACACCTCTGTCACGGCCTGAAACGAATTCGCCCGCTCGGATACCGGCTCATCGATCTGCACAAGCAAATGACCATCGGCTTGCTGATGATGGCGAAAATGCGCAGTCCGGTCGTACCCATCCTGCTGCCAGGCAAGGAAATAGCCAGCCAGGCAGAGCAACATCCCCGAAAAACATCCGCAAAGGATCTTGTTTTTTGGAAATATCAGCTCACCCGCAGTCAACCCCATGCCGGCAGATAGCAATAGCCCGGCAATTCTAATGCCCCAAAAGCCGTATGGAAGCTCCCCGAACTCGAGAAACAGCAATACCCCGGCGCCAAACGGAAGAAACAGCCGCGGCAGCGGCATGATTGTACGATCACTACCCATAATAAGACAAAATTAGCTCAATTTTATCTTTTCATCTTTTTTTATGGGTCTAAATATGCTAAATTGCAGACATAATTGATGGAGTGGTCGTGAGGCAACACGACGCATTGGTTGCGCATCCCCAGAAAGTGAGGTGTCAGGTTGCTTGAAGCTTAGGGTTAAAACCCCGGCGATCAGGTACGTAATTTTTCAACGATGATGCGTGCGGCCTCGGCTGAGGCGCCTTCGCCGCCAAGGCGCGCTTCCAGGGCGGCATAATCCCTGGCCAGCTCAGCCCGGCGGTTTTTGTCATAAAGCAGTTGGCGCAACTGCTTCCTGAGTTCTTCGTGGGTGAAGTCCCGCTGAATGATTTCGCGCAAAACGGGTTTGTCCATGATCAGGTTGACCAGGGAAATGTAGGGCACACGGATGAGCTGCCGGGCGATGAGGTAAGACAATGGGTTGGCCTTGTAGCAGACCACCTGGGGCACACCAAACAAAGCGGTTTCTAGCGTAGCCGTGCCGGAAGCCACCAGGGCAGCTTCCGCATTCGCCAGCAAGGCATAGGTTTCATCGCTTACCAGCGAGACATTGTCGTAATGCCTGCAGGCATCATAAGTAGTGGGGTCGTGCGATGATAAGCCGGCCACCACAAAATGGCACTCCGGAAAATCTGGTGCCAGGGCCGCCATGGACTTCAGCATCCGTTTGATCTCCTGTTTGCGGCTGCCCGGGAGCAAGGCCACAATCGGTTTGTCCGGGAGCAGGTGCTTTTTCCTGAAGGCGGCATAATCGTTGGCTTTTTTCTTTGGGATGACCTCATCCAGCAAAGGATGGCCCGGAAATGACACTTCCATGCCATGCCGGCGGTAAAAGTCCTGCTCGAATGGCAGGATCACCAGCATCTCATCAACCACCTTACGGATCTTCTTCACACGGGATTGTTTCCAGGCCCAGACCTGCGGACTGATGTAATACAACACGGGAATGGCATTGGCGTGGGCAAATTCGGCCATCCTGAGGTTAAAACCCGGATAATCGACAAGAATCAGGGCATCTGGATTATACGAAAGCAGGTCGCGCTTGGCGTACCTGATCAATCCCAGGATGGTCCTCAGGTTGGCGATCACCTCCCAGAATCCCATAAAGGCCAGTTCGCGGATATGCTTAACCACCTCGCCGCCGGCTTCGCGCATCCGGTCTCCTCCCCAGACACGAAATTCAGCCTGTGGGTCCTTCTGCGTGATCGCCTTCATCAGGTTGGCGGCATGCATGTCGCCCGATGACTCTCCCGCGATGATGTAATATCTTGCCATGGCGCTGGGATCAGAAAATGCTGAATATGGCGATCACCATCACAAAAGTAACCAACAGGATACCCCTGCCTGTACGGTCTTGTTTTTTGCTGACCATATAATAGCGAAAGGGAAACAGGTTGGCCACCATAGCGACCAGGAAGGGCACTTTGGGCCTGGGCGCATAGATTACCCCGTCTACCTGTCCGTAGGGCGTGAGCACAGAAATAACCAGCGCATACACCAGGATGGGCAACACGATGCCAATCATTACACCCAATGCCATATTGTCTTTATTTAGCATCGAAGTTCCATTTTGTGATTTCCGGAATCAGGTCGTGTGCCGTGAAATCAAACTGTACGGGCACGACGGACACATAGTTGTTGGACAAGGCCCATTCATCCGTTTCATTGCTGTTTTCGTAAAGCACAAACTCTCCGGTCAGCCAGTAATAATCCTTTCCGCGGGGATCCTTCCGGTAATCAAAGTCTTCGTTCCAATTGCCCCGGGCCTGGCGACATACCTTGATCCCCTTGATTTCCTTTTCTTTAACGGCCGGGATGTTCACATTCAGGCAGATCCCTTCCGGCAAACCGTGCTCCAGCACATTGGAAGCCACCCTAAGGATGTGCTTTTTTGCCTGGGTGAAGTCGGCATCAAAGCGGTAGTCCAGCAAGGAAAAACCGACGGAAGGAATGCCCTCCATGGCCCCCTCGATGGCTGCCGACATCGTGCCACTGTATATCACGCTGATGGAAGAGTTGGAGCCGTGGTTGATGCCTGACACCAGCAGGTCGGGCTTTCTTTTCAGCACCTGCGTGACCGCCAGCTTGACGCAATCAACCGGCGTGCCGCTGCAACTGTATTCAGCATGACCACCATCCACGGTGATCTTTTCAAGCCGCAAGGGATTGGTGATGGTAACCGCGTGGCCCATCCCGCTTTGTGGCTTATCAGGGGCCACCACGACCACTTCGCCCAGCTCCATCATGTATTTTACCAGGTGACGGATCCCGGGAGCCATCACCCCGTCATCATTGGTAACCAAAATCAAGGGTTTCGTCATAAATCGGGTTT
>PUPG01000171.1 GCA_003553005.1 Bacteroidales bacterium | reverse complement strand
CCATCGTCGAAGACGGCAATGCGACCGTACACTTTGATGATCCTCCCGACCAGCCAATGGATGTGACCCTGGCCATCACCGGCTTCAACAAGGTCACCTACATCAACGAAGAGATCCAGGTGATTCCGCCCGACGGCCCCTATGTGATCCTCGACGATTTTGTCATTGACGATTCTGAAGGCAACAACGACGGCGAAGCAGATTACGGTGAGACCGTCATGCTCGACGTGACCCTCGAAAACGTGGGCATTGAAATGGCAGAAAACGTACACGCTACCCTGGCCACAGAAAACGAGAACGTGACCATCGTAAACGACTTTGCCGAGTTTGGCGACATCGACGATGAAGACACGGTGACCCTCGAAGGTGCCTTTACCCTGACTTTCGCTGAAGACGTGCCAGACCAGCACGCGATCATGTTCACCCTCCATGTCGAGGACGATTCCGAAGAGCCTTGGGAGTCAACCTTCCCCATCAGCGTGAATGCGCCCGAGCTGGAGTTTACCGACATGTATGCAGATGGTGGTGACGACGACAAGGGCACCCCGATCCATCCCGGACAAGCATCCGACCTGGTGGTTGAGGTGACCAATACCGGCCATTCTGCATCAGAGGACATCCACGTGCTGATGGAGTCCAACGAGATGTGGGTTACCGTACACGACACCGATGGCGTGGAGCTTTCCGCACTCGAGCCGGGTGAAACCGCAGAGGCGGTATTCACGGTAAGCACCCTGATGACCACGCCACCCGAAACTTTTGTCGACCTGCTGCTGACCGCCACAACCGGCGAATACGCGTTTGAGGGTGTCAGGCAGGTGGTCGTAGGAGAAGCGCCTGTTTATTCTGACGGCGACCTCCCATCCACCCACGAAAGCAGTCCGGGCACAGGAGACAGCGCCATTGAGCCCGGTGAGATGACGGTATCCATTCCAAATGGAGCCACCATTACCGGCGTCACGGTTGAATATGAAATCACCTCGCACAACGGCGCCTGGATGAGCGAACAGCGCTCCTTCCTGCGCTGCGTTTCCGAGGGCGGCGAAACAGAACCGAACGTCATTTCAGGATCAGACAATAGCGGAGGTACGATGGAGTACCTCAGGGAAGACCTCGATATCGCCAACAACGTGGAAGGCGGCGGAGACATCGAATTCGAACTGCACGTATTCCATACCTGGGAAGGGATGGGCGGACCAGGCGGCTCCAACACCGAATACGCCTACGTGCCCAACGAAACCTGGAAGCTGATCGTCTATTACGACCTGCCCGAGCAGGATGTTACCTTCTTCGTGGAGAACCAGTTTGACGAAACCCTGGAAGGTGCCAGTGTAGAGGTGTTTGGCGTCGTGGAAGAGACAGACGGCACCGGACACGCTGATTTCAACTTGCCGGAAGGCTCTTTCTATTACAACGCCTGGGCCGATGGCCACAGGACCATTGAAAACGAGCCATTCGACGTCATTGACGGCGAGAACTACGTCCACGTAGAGCTGCTGAGGGTCTTCAACGCCACTTTTGCCGTAACCGACTATCACGGCAACGATGTGCCGGACGCGATGATCACCATCGATGATCATACCTACGAAGAAGGTCACCACGAGATCGATGACCTCTTGCCAGGCACCTACGCTTTCACCGTGTCTGCCGAAGGCCATAAAGACTATACCGGCGAGCTGGAAATTGTCGATGACCACGTGCAGGTAGACGCCACCCTGATGCCTTTCTACACCGCACACTTCATCGTGCACGACCAGTGGGGAACAGCCGTGGAAGACGCCACCATCACCATTGATGGCGACACCCACGATGCCGGACAGTATGAGGTCCACGAACTGATTCCAGACACTTACGAATTCGTAGTATCTGCAAACTTTTACCACGACTACGAAGGGGAAATCGAGATCGTCGATGACCACAAGGACGTGGAAGTGGTGATGAATGCCGACGGAACTGATATTACAGAGGTGGAAGACGCCAACCTGGTGATCTACCCCAACCCGGCAAGCACCAACGTTACGGTACAGTCCGACGAGCAGATCACCGGCCTACGTGTGGTAGACATGCAGGGACAAGTCATTTATGACGCGACGGTATCCGGAGATCTCAGCTATGAGGTCGACCTTTCGGGTGTTCGCACAGGCATCTACCTGATCCAGGTGACCACCACGGAAGATACGATTACCACGCCTTTACAGGTAACACGCTAATAAACATTACCGGCAGGCCCAATCGCTGGCTTGCAGATACGCAAAAAAGGACCGTCTGGCTGGACGGTCCTTTTTTTGTTAAAGGGGTTTTGGGGTTTATCCCTGGTATCGGGGGTAATCGGTATAGCCTTTCGGGCCGCCGTGATAGAAGGTATCTTTGTCCGGCCCGGCGAGCGGCGCATTGGCTTCCAGCCTTTCGACCAGGTCGGGATTGGAGATGAAGGGTTTGCCAAAAGCGATCAGGTCGGCTTCCCCGGCATCAAGCATTCGGATGGCGCTTTCGCGGCTGTGCCCGCCACAGGATATCAGGACGCCATCATATATGTCGCGGTAAAGCGGCACCACCGATGCGGGGTTGCCCGCCAGGCGTGCTTCAGGCGTCATCATCTCACTGATATGCAGGTAGGCCAGCTTGCGGGCATTGAGCTTGTCCACGATCCAGCCATAGGTCTTTTCGGGCTGCGAATCCGCCATGCCCTCCTTCACCGCCCTGGGTGATAGGCGCAAGCCCACCCTGTCTGCCGGCGCGTGACGGATCACTTCGTCCAGCACCTCAAATAAAAACCTGGCCCTGTTTTCCACCGCTCCCCCATATGCATCCTGCCGCCTGTTGGTGCCATCCATAATGAACTGGTCGATCAGGTAGGAGTGGGCACCGTGCACCTCCACCCCATCAAATCCAGCGTCGAGGGCATTTTTTGCTGCCTGGCCGAAATCCCGTATGGTATCACGGATCTCTTCTTCGGTCATGGGGCGGGAAAACTCATAAGGCAGCCTCCCTTCGGGCGTAAGCACCTGGCGGCCCAGGGGCTTGACTTCGGATGCGGCGAGGGGCTTTTTACCCTCCGGTTGCAGCAGGCGGTGCGACCAGGGGCCGGTATGCCAGAGCTGCAGGAAGATCTTGCCTCCCTCCTGGTGCACGGCTTGGGTCACCCGTTTCCAGCCCTGGATCTGGGCATCGGAATAGCAGCCCGGGGAGCCCGTAAAGCCGTAACCTTCCGGAGAGATCTGGCTGCCCTCAGCAATGATCAGTCCGGCCGAAGCGCGCTGCCGGTAATATTCCACCATCAGGTCATTGGGAGCCAGTTGGGGATGCTCCGCCCTTCGGCGCGTCAGCGGAGCCATCACTATGCGGTTGGACAGTTTATTCGGGCCAAGGGGGAAGGGTTTGTGAAGTATATACATAAGCTTTAACGTTTGAGGTCTGGGTTCCGGGGCAGATACAAAAATCCCATAACCAATGAACATTAACACGCCATATCCACTAAAATCATGGCAATCTGCAAGAACTTTTTACACGCTGAACACCTTAACCCTTTAACCCCATAACTCATTAAACCAACAGCTTCATTCAAAAAATCCCTATACAACTTCAACCCTCAAAGCCATCATTCGTTGTCCCCCCCTTCACTTGCAATGGAGCGCGCAAACTCACCGATTTCCTTGAGGCTGATGGGCTCCACGACCACATCGCCGATGCCGTTCATCAGCACGAAGTGCACGTGTGTACCTTTTCGTTTTTTGTCGCGCGACAAGGCATCGAAGACCTTGTCGGTCGGCGTGAAGCTTTGCAGGGGCAGGCCCAGGGCGTGCAGCAGGTTGATCACCTCCTGGCGCTCTTCTGCTTTGAGCAGGCCGCGGTGTTCAGACAAGGTGGCGGCAAAGGCCATTCCGATGCTCACGGCCTGACCGTGGGGAATCCCATCGGTCTTCTCCAGGGCGTGCCCCCAGGTGTGTCCGAGGTTGAGCTTGCGCCGCTCCCCCTCTTCGATCTCATCGCGGCCCACGATATCTGACTTCACCTGGATGGAATGGCTGACCAGCTTTTTGATCATTTCCTCATCCAGTGCGAGGATGTCATCAGCACGCTCCCGGATCTCCTTAAACATCCGCTTGTCGGCAATGAGGGTGTGCTTCACCGCTTCCGCCAGGCCGTTCTGCAATTCCTTCTCCGGAAGGGTATGCAACATGGCGGTGCTGCAAACCACGAAGTGGGGCTGGTTAAAGGTGCCCATGATGTTTTTGTAACCATCCAGGTTCACCCCATTCTTGCCACCGAGGGCGGCATCTACCTGGGCGAGCAAGGTGGTGGCCACAAAGCCGAAACCGATGCCCCGCATATATACCGAAGCAGCAAAGCCCGTCACATCACAGACCACACCACCACCGATGCCAAGCAGGAAGGCATCGCGGCCGGCGCCTTCTTCGATCAGCCACTGGCAAATGTTTGAAACCGTTTCCGGGGTTTTGGCCGCCTCCCCCGGGTCCATCACATAGACCGGAAAATCCGGGAATTCCCCGCCATACAGCTGTTTCACGTGCCGGTCGGTGATGACGTACACCTCTTCGGCAGGAAGATGTTCTTCCAGCAACTCCAGCTTCTCTCCCACCAGGATTCTGCTGTTGCGATAACGGCCTTTGACAAGGATGGTTTCCATAAGCAAGGGTTTTACACAAAGGTACCAAGAATGTGGTAATTTGATAATGTG
>PUPG01000188.1 GCA_003553005.1 Bacteroidales bacterium | reverse complement strand
TTTACCCGCTATATGAAATCCATCGGTAAATTGGGTGGACAAAACAAGGTGCCGCACCTGGCCAACGACAGGAAGATCGCCGACTGGTTTACCGAAAATGTGTTGAAACAGTAGTGTGCTGGATGCAGATGCCGTGCTTGATCCAGGTATGGACGCAAACCAATACCCTATCATCCTGGAAATGTTTTGCTCCGGTGCCTAGGGACACCTCAAACGTCAAAGAATGAAATTTTCAGCGCCCAGCAAACGCCCGGCGCCTTTTGCCCGGCGCCCAGCGCATTAGCCAATCCGCTACATACATCCCCTTTGGTCTTTATCCGTCACCGGCCAAAGGTCGCTCTCGGGCTGCTGGATGTTTTCGCTTTCGGGCAGGCCGAACTCCTCCGTCAGGCTGATGTCCATATCTTCCAATGCATCAAGGATGGGGTTATAAATGTTGGGAATGACTGGGATCTGCACGCCTTTTTCCTGGATTTCGCCCTCCAGCACCATTTTCACTCCAACAGCTGCAGGTAGCGCCACGGTCCGGGCAATTGCCGTGTCGGTGGCCTTGCTGCCGAAGTTCAGCAAGGATGATTTGATCACCTCTTTGTGACCATCCGGATAAGCGGCAAGGAAAACGTGTTGCATGGCTACCATGTCCCGTTCATTGTCGCCGAGCATCATTTTGCCCATCATCAGGTCAGAGACGATCTCGAAGGGGGTATCCTGTCTGCGCACCATGCGTTCGTGGCTGAACAAACCCAGCCACTCCATGGCCTCAATGGCATGTGCATCCACTGGTAAATCCAGCCTGGCAGCGACCTTTTCGCGAATGTTTTCTTCTTCTTCCTCACCGATGAGCATCGCCAGCATTCCTGCGTAGGTTTTGCCGGTAAAATCATGGGTGTCGTGGGTAATCAGGTTTAAGGCCTTGAAGGCGTCCATGGTTTCGCACCAACCCGGATAACGGAAGGTGCCCCGCATCATGGTTTTCGCTTCCGGAATGCCATACAGATCGATGTAGGGCATGCTGTCGCGGTTGGGATAGATATCCAGGCGTCCCACATTGGGGAAGTCCAGGTGAAGCGGCTTCTTAAAGATGTCCTCCGTGGGCACGTATACCTCCTTGCCATTGCAAAGGTAGCGGCCGTCGTTGTTGCTGGCCAGGATTACGCCCTTGGGGCTCCATCCAAACTTATAGCGGAAAGGGTTTTGGCTGGCTACCTCGGGTTCCGGCAACGCACCGCAGAGGCTGTAGAACTCCTCAATTTTTCCGTCTTTGCCCTTTACATAGTCGATGATGCGCTTTGCCGACATGTGATCAATGCCCGGGTCTACACCCAGCTCGTTCAGGATGATGATGCCCGCATCTTTTGCTTCCTGGTCAAGTGCCTGCATCTCCGGCTTGACATAAGAGGTTGTTACCATGTTTTTCTTATGCCTGATGCAGTGCTTTGCCACCAGTACGTGATGGATCCAGGGCAGCATGCTCACGGTGATGTCATGCTCACTGACCAGCTGATCCAATGTGTCGGTGTCATCCACCTCCCAGTAGATCGCCTTGCCGTTTTCGTGGCCGGCAATCATCTCTTCGGCCCGTTTGTTCGTTAAACTCGCAATGGTTAAGAAGTAGCCTTCTTTTAATAAAAACTTTACCATGGGCCCCACGACAAGCCCCGCTCCTAAAATCAACACTCGCTTCATGTCCACATACGCTTTTTATGTTCCTGAATATCATTCCTTATCACCGAACCCAAAACCCCAACGTGCTGTTATATTGCGTTTACAGGTATTCAGCAATGTATTTATAGTCCGGCGTGAGCTCACCCCGGTGCAGGATCAATGCCTTCCGGATGGCCGGGGGCAGTTCCAGATCCGCAAAGTCCTTGCTGTAATCAGCAATGGCAATGGGCTTCACAAAGGGATACAATGCATCTGCAAAGGTGATCGATGAATCCCGCGGGAGCTCACTCGGCAGAATGTCGACGGCCATTACCAGGATGCCATGGCCCTCAAATCCCATCCTGGGCTTATCCGTTTCGGGATCATATACGAATACCGGGTCTTCGATGGCCGTCCCCTTATGGGTACATTCAATGGAACCGTCCGGGTCGCAGGTCACATCGCCAATCACGGTAAGCTTGGGACGACCTTCTGCAAATAGCTTTTTCAGGTAAGACTTGGTGACGATGCGGGGATACCTGCTATCCCAGTACATGCAGTTCATCAGGACGGTAAGGTGGGGGATGTACTGCGCAAAATCGTTTTCGTATTGCTCGGGATGTGCGTAATAATGCGGCAGGTCAAATGCCTTGCCTTCTTTGTGTTTGGATAAGTCCTCCTCCTTAAAGATTACTTTGTAGATGATGTTTCCCGGGATGTGGTCCCGGTCGCGCAGACTGAGCAATTGCTTGGGGGTGATCTCCTTGGAAGGCAGCAGGTTAGCAATCTCCTGGGCGCCAACTGACACGTTGCCATAACCGGTAAATCCGATGGTCAGGGGTTGCCATTCTTCCGGAATGCCTTTCTCTGCGATCTGTCTGCCTACCTGCGATACGGCTGCCTTGGCCTCCTGCAGGGAGTTGTAGTGCTGCGCCTGTTTGATCCCGAGAAACGCATTTTCTTTATACCCATATGCCTTCATTCGCTGGCCCAGACTCCACAGGGAGTTGATCATACCCGCCAGGCCCGCATATTTTCCAAAAAAGATCAGGCGCTTCCGCTGATCATCCACAATGCATTCGTAATCGATCAGGTTGCAGCGGAGATCCATCATCTTTTTCAGCATGGGCATGTTGTATTCCTGCCCCTTGATCACGTGGCTGAAAAACACATAGGTTTTATCCGCCTCAAACTGCGCTTCCGGGATTTCCTTGACGCCGAAGATCACCGGGCAGTTTTTAAGGTTTTGGTCTACGCGGGCACCGGCCTCCTGGTATTCCTGGTCGGTGAAGACCCTCTTCGGTGACGATTGCGCCACCACTTCCAGGCCTTCATCCCGGATGAGCTTCTCCGCATGCCTGGGGGTAATGGGCGTGCGGCGCTCCATTTCGTATTTGTCTTCGTGGCGGATTCCAATGGTTTTATTTTGCATGTGTATAAAGGTTTAAGATGTGATCAAGACAAAAGGACAAAAGGACGAAAAGACAAAAGGACAAAAGGATGAAAGGACAAAATGTCCAAAGGTCGAAAGGTCGAAATGTCAGTCCCTGTGCTCATGATATCTGTCTAAGTGTCAAAAAATCAAATTTTTATATGGATGATTTTGCGGGTATGTGCTTTGTACCGGTTTGGGTTGTGGGCAAACATACAAAAAAAAGTGAGGAAAAGCAGGGGAATAAAACAAGCTTTCTGTTAATCTGTTAACAATTGACCATAAAAAAACCCCGCTGGCCAGCCAGCGGGGCGGTATGGAAGATTTAAGACCTTTGTCTTTCAAGAAATCCCAGGCAGTTTTTTTCTATCCGGTTGTGGATGTCGTCGGCCGGGGTCTTGATGAATTTTTCCCCCGTGATCTTTTCAAACAATTCGATGTAGCGATCCGAGACCTGTCGGACAAAGCTTGCGGGCATTTCAGGCACCGCCTGTCCTGCTGCGCCGGTAAAGCCTTGTTCGATCAGCCACTCCCGGACAAACTCCTTCGACAACTGCTTCTGGCGTTCCCCTTTTGCCAGTCGCTCCTCGTAACCATCCAGGTAAAAGTACCGGGACGAGTCGGGCGTATGGATCTCATCAATGAGATAGATCTTTCCATTGGCTTTGCCAAACTCATACTTGGTATCCACCAGGATCAGCCCTTTTTCTCTCGCCATTTCATTGCCCCGCTGGAATAGCTCGCGGGTGTATCTTTCGATGGCGGCGTAGTCTTCTTCGCTGACCAGGCCCTGGCTCAGGATTTCTTCTTTGGAGATGTCTTCATCGTGGCCCACTTCGGCTTTGGTGGTCGGGGTGATGAGCGGCTCCGGAAAAGCTTCATTCTCTTTCATGCCATCTGGCATGGGAACCCCGCAGATGCTGCGCTTGCCTTGCTTGTATTCCCGCCAGGCGTGACCGCAAAGGTAGCCCCGGATGACCATCTCCACCTTCAGGGGTTCACAATGAATCCCGGCGGTCACGTTCGGGTCAGGGGTGTCGAGCTTCCAGTTGGGTACAATGTCGGCGGTTGCATCCAGGAATTTGGTGGCAATCTGGTTGAGTACCTGCCCCTTGTATGGGATGCCTTCGGGCAACACCACGTCAAAGGCGGAAATCCTGTCGGTGACCACCATGAGCATCAGCTCATCATCAATGGTGTATACGTCCCGGATCTTGCCTTTGTAAAAGCGTGTTTGTCCCGGAAAATCAAATTTGGTTTCTTTGACTGTGTTCATCTGTTTGTAAGTTTTCAACTAGTTGTTATTGAGGCGTTTATATCCTTGGCAAAAGTTAAGGGTTTGTTTTGCATGTGTTTGAGGCTTGAATTTTGAAGTTTGAAGTTGCATCGGATAACTTCAAACCTCAAACTTCAAACTTCAAACCTCGAAGCTACTTCGAAAATGATTCAGCGTGCCCAAAGCTCAACTATATTATGAGTCGCTGGCATCATTCTCCCCACGTTCCCTGCGGGGCTTCTCCTGGCCTTCGTATGCATCGATGATCCGGGATACCAGCTCATGCCGGATCACGTCCTTTTCATTCAGGAAGATAAAATCAATGCCTTTGATGTGGTTCAGGATCTTAAC
>PUPG01000215.1 GCA_003553005.1 Bacteroidales bacterium | reverse complement strand
TGCAATATTTCCCCGGTGGTCATCTCCTGCGCAGCAATTCCAAACCGTTTGCTGATATAAGTGCGCAAGATACCAGTCAGTTCAATATGGTGTTGCTTGAATTTCCCGTCGCGCCACAATTGCTTCCGGCGAAGGGTTTCCAGTCCGGAGATGGCCGCAATGTGGGGGGGAACGTTTTCCTGTTTCTTCGCAGTGGAGGGTATTTCACCACCGGTCTGCCGTTTGCTTAGCCAATGATAAAGTAAATAGGCCACAATCACCAGGGCAGCACCCAGAAGGACCCAGACCATGATTTCCCAAAGACTTCGGGAAACCGGAATGATCGGCCGGATGTCCCGGATGCCTTCTTCCAGCACAACCTCTTCATCCATCACTTCCAGCAGGATGGCCCGGCTTTCCATGGTCAGGGTGTCCTGACTCACCACATGCTGGTAGGAAACGGGACGTATGGGATGATAGCCATCATCCCAGGAGGTGATGACGTGAACTTCGCGCAGTGTCAGGCTGTCTGCACCCACCATGAGCGTATCCACGGCTTCACTCCGGATCAGCTCCAGCTCCTCGCCGAGGCTATCCCGGATATCGTGCCTGCGCGTCTCGCCATCCATGGGCACCGTCCATTCCAGGGACAGACGGGCGTGTTCTCCCAGCCTGATTTGCTCAGGCTCAAGGGAGATACGGATTGCCCCGGCTGACAGTTCATCTGCCTTGGCTGCGCCCAGGATCAATACCAATAGCAGCGCACCGATCCCTACTCGCGACTTGATTATGGTTGTCCTATTCCGGTCCATCTCATTTGATTGACATGCTGCCGGATTTACCGGCTGCGTTTTTTAAACAATTGCATCAATGGCGGCACATAGTCGGCATCCGTGGGTATTTGAGCCACATCAACGGCCGACTTAATAAACGCCTCCTTCAGGAAGCTTTCGTGTGTTTGTGTATATTCGGCTACCTTTTCCCTTACTGCGCGGCTCGAGGTATCCAGCCAGTAGGTGCTTCCCGTCTCCTCGTCCCTGAACTTCATCAGTCCGGCAGGGGGCAGGTCCCTTTCCCGCTGGTCATACACGCGCACACAGATCAGGTCGTGCTTCCTCGATACGATTTTCAGGGGCTCTGCAAAGTTCTTGTCTTGAAAATCAGAGATCAGAAAAGCCACGGACCTTTTCTTCTGCACATTGCGCAAATACTTCAATGCCATGCCGATATCCGTGCCCTTGCGCTCCGGACTAAAGTTGATCAGCTCCCTGATGATGCGCAAGATATGGCGTGTTCCTTTTTTCGGTGGGATGTACTTCTCGATCTGGTCGCTAAAGAAAATCACCCCCACTTTGTCGTTGTTATGTATGGCAGAAAAGGCAAGTACAGCGGCGACTTCCGTGATTACCTGCTCCTTGATGGTCCCGCTTGCCCCGAATGCGTTGGAGCCGCTCACATCAATCAGCAACATCACGGTCATTTCCCGCTCCTCATCAAACACCTTGACATAAGGGTGGTTGAACCTGGCAGTCACATTCCAGTCGATGTTACGAATATCATCGCCATACTGGTATTCCCTGACTTCGGTAAAGGTCATGCCACGCCCCTTAAAGGCACTATGATAGTTCCCGGCAAAAACCTGGTCAGAGAGACCACGGGTTTTGATCTCTATTTTTCTGACCTTCTTGATGAGTTCACTGGTTTCCAAGGCTATGGCAATTTATTTGCGATTCTAAAATTAATGGCGGATGCTTAACCGGCATTATTCATACTGCTTAGGGAACTTCAATATGATCCAGCAGGTCATCAATGATATGGACCGTGGTGATGTTTTCCGCCTCTGCCTCATAGGTGATGCCAATCCGGTGGCGCATCACATCGTGGCAAACAGCCCGGATGTCCTCTGGCACGACAAATCCGCGGTGATTGAGGAAGGCGTGCGCCTTGGCGGCCAGCGCCATATTGATGGTAGCCCGGGGAGAACCCCCGTAACTGATCAGCGGCGACAGCTTGTCGAGCTTGTATTGCCCCGGATAGCGGCTGGCAAACACAATATGGGTGATGTAATCCTCAATTTTCTCATCCATGTAAACCTCTTTAACCACGTGCCTGGCTTTGATGATGGCTGCGGGTTCTATCACGGGACTGGTCACCGGAAACTCCTGCTTCATATTCTGGCGCAGGATCATTTTTTCATCCTCCCTGCCCGGATAATCGATGATCACCTTGAGCATGAAGCGATCCACCTGCGCTTCGGGAAGGGGATAGGTGCCCTCCTGCTCCAGCGGGTTTTCCGTGGCAAGGACAAGAAAGGGTTCATCCAGGACAAATCGCTGGTCGCCAATGGTTACCTGGCGTTCCTGCATGGCCTCCAGGAGCGCGCTTTGCACCTTGGCGGGCGACCGGTTGATCTCGTCGGCGAGGATGATGTTGGCGAAAATGGGGCCCTTGCGGACAAGGAACTCCTCCGTTTTCTGACTGTAGATCATTGTGCCGATCAAATCGGCAGGCAGCAGGTCCGGCGTAAACTGAATCCGGCTGAAATGGGCTTTGATGCTGTTAGCCAGGGATTTGATGGCCAATGTTTTGGCCAGTCCTGGCACCCCTTCCAGCAAGATGTGTCCACTCGCCAGCAAGCCGATCAACATCCGGTCAATCATGCCTTTCTGACCTACGATCACCTTGTTCATCTCAGCACGGAGTACATCCACAAACTGACTCTCCTGCTGAATCCTTTCATTCAATTCCTTAATGTCCATGTTGAAGAGATATTGCTACAATGAATAATAGGGCAAAAATATCTCCTGGATGGATATGCTGGCTTTTTTTTGAGGTTAAAAAATGTTAAACCCACAACAGGTATTTTATGTTTTTTTGGCGTTTACGCGCAATCGCCAAAAACCTGGGTTTGTCGATACAACCCCAGATATCTTGTTTGGCAGTGTAGATTGAGCGGGCAGGGGCAATGCCCAGGTAATTTTAAGTGCTGAAATTCAATACATTATGAAGTCCAACAAAAATAATTGAAAAATTTTTTCAAAATCATTTGGAAAATACAAAAATAATGTCATACATTTGTAGTGTATTAGTTAAGTAAGACACTAAAACATTACAGACATGGTCACATTAACACAAATTGGTTTTGGTTATACAAAGCGACAGCGATTGTTTGACCAATTGAACCTGGAGCTGGAGCCAGGCAAGATTTATGGCTTGCTGGGCCGTAATGGTGCCGGCAAAACCACGCTTTTAAAGATCATTGCCGGACTGGTTTTTCCCCGCACTGGCGAATCCACCGTTTTCGGTTACGATTCGCAGAAAAGGGTCCCTGCCTGCCTGGAAGACATCTGTCTGATTCCGGAAGAGTACCAGGTACCCGCCATCCGCATTGACAGCTATATTTCGCTGAATGCGCCTTTTTATCAACGTTTTGACCAGGAGAAGCTGGATTGGTTGCTCGATGAATTTCAGCTGAAGCGCAATCAAAAGTTGCATCAGTTGTCGTATGGACAGAAGAAGAAGTTTTTGCTGGCTTTTGGGCTATCCACCTGCGCGCGCTTGCTGCTGATGGATGAGCCGACCAACGGACTGGATATTCCGTCCAAAAGTCAGTTCAGGCGTGTAATTGCCGCATCCCTGTCTTCTGAGCAAAGCGTATTGATCTCCACGCACCAGGTCAGGGACCTGGAGGCACTGATCGACCCCATCATCATCATCGATGAAGGCAAGATCATCTTTAACCAGGGTTTGCAGGAAATTTCAGCAGCCCTGAGTTTCGAAACGCTTCCCGAGATTAAGGAGAACATGCAACCCATCTACTACGAAGAAGCCCTCGGCGGTTACCCGGCCATTGTGCCCAATACGCAGGGCAAGCAAAGCAGGCTCGACATGGAGTTGCTGTTTAACGGCGTGATCGCTAACAGAAAAGGTATTAACGAATCATTTAACGCATCGTAAGTCATGGAAGCACAACAGTCATTAAACATCCACCGCCTGTATTTTCTAATCCGGCGGCACATCCTGTCCAACGGAAAATCATGGCTCATCGCTTATGGCGCCATCGCCGGTACACTGCTGGTCATCACCTTGTTTCGAGGGTATTTTCAGCCCACGGACATTGGCGGGCTCACAGGCTTGTATTTTGTGGTGATGTTCATCGGCGGATACATTTTCACCGCCGGGATCTATGGTGAATTGCATCAACCCCAGCGAAGTTATCAGTACCTGAGCCTGCCGGTATCTACCACGGAGCGATTGCTCAGTGCGTGGTTCATCACGGCCTTCCTGTTTCCGGGCGTAGCCATATTGACTATGGCATTGATCGTGTTCATCGGCAACCTGGTCATGAATTTCACCCTGGACGTTACGCCCTTTGCGGGTGTATTTTCTGCGGAATCCTGGTCCTCGCTCAAGGTATACTGGATCACCCAGTCGATGTTTCTCTTGGGAGCCGCCTATTTCCGGGGGTATAATTTTTTGAAAACGGTGCTGGCCTTATTTGTCATCTCCGTGGCCCTGCAGATCATTGCCGGCGTAACAGGCTGGATCCTCTTTGGCACACCCGGTGCGCAAGTGGAGTTTGGCACGCAACAGATGTCGCAGCAGTTTGAAGACATCTTCCTGCGCATCTTTCCCTCCGTGGCGCGCATTGTTTTCTATTATCTTTTTGTTCCATTCTTTTTAATCACAACCTGGTATAGCTTAAAAGAAAGGCAGGTGTAACCATGGAATTCAACAACCGACAAGCCATCTATCTG
>PUPG01000015.1 GCA_003553005.1 Bacteroidales bacterium | reverse complement strand
GGGTCAAATCCATTCCCTGATCGCCACCCCGTCCGGCCAGCATATCTTCTGATACAACAATGGTATAACTTACGCTCGCACTTGCCTGGGCGTGTACATCCTGTACCATGCCAAATGCGAATATAACTGTAAAGATTATTGTGATTGCCAGTGCTTTCATTGCTAAAATTATTTACCTCCGTTTGTTTTACATGACAAATATGATAAATATTTTTAACACCAGCAAATATTTTTATCATTTTTTGCTTTTTTCTTGTTTTATGTAATCTTTTTTTACGTTTTTTGGGACAGGGGCATCATATAACGAATATTTTTCTAATGCCCACATCCTGATCAAATAACTTGAGCAGTCCTTACTGCAGAGCTTGCTATGCAATTTATGCTCCTTTACGCTGTTTTAACGCGGTTATTGGCGGGAAATAAAAAACGGCCTGCACGCATTTTTCTGCGTACAAGCCGTGAATTCACGAAGCAATTTATTTTATCTATCTCTTGAGGCCATACTTTTCAATCTTGGCATTAAGAGTTGGCCGCGTAATGCCCAACACAGCGGAAGCTTTTTGTTTATTCCATTTGACATAGGCCAGCACTTTGGCAATGTGTGCTTTTTCAACCTCCGCCAGGCTTTCGGGCATTTCCCCGGGGGACTCGACTGGCATTTGTTCTTTTGCAACCCCTTCCAGGTGAATGTTTTTGGCCTCGAGGCGCTCACCATGAGCCAGCAAAACAGCCTGCATCAGTACATTCTTTAACTCCTGTACATTACCGGGCCAGTCGTAAGACTTCAGTAACCTGATCGCCCTATGTTCTACCTGGTGAACATTTCTGTTAACCAGGGGATTGAGCTCCTGAAGCAGATGGCGGGTAAGCACCGGAATATCCTCCTTGCGATCTCTTAGTGGCGGAATGTGCAAGGAAAAAACCTTCAGCTTGTAATAGAGTTCTTTCAAAAACTTCCCTTCATTGATCAATCTGTTGACGTCCTGTGTGGTTAGCGAGATGATCCTTGGCTGCATGCCGTTATCCTTCATGAAATGATCATTCAGATAGTCCATCAGCGTCACCTGCATTTCTGCTGAAAGCATGCCCACCTCATCGAAGATTATGGTGCCATAGCCTGCATCGTTTGTCGTCCCCGATGCTTTTTTATCGGCGTAATCTTTCATGACCCTCAGGGCCTGCTCAAGCTGGTTTTCTTGAAGGTTCTTGCAGCCAAGCTGAATCAGCGGGGCATCCGGTTGACTGCCTGAGTGGTGAATCAGTCGTGCCAGCCGCTCTTTTCCTGTGCCTGTTTCGCCCGTGATGATCACACCCACGTTGGTTTGCGCAAACCGACCTACGTTTTTAAATATTTCGCGCATCGCCGGGGATTTGCCCACCATGATATTTTCATCGCGCCTCACACCCGCATCCACTGCATCTGCCGGATCATCCTGTTTGCCAGCCTGCACAGAGGCCAGTCCGGCATTGACGGTTTCCAGGAGCTCTTTCGGGTTAATCGGTTTTTCAATAAAATCGTATGCCCCGCCCTTCATGGACCGGATGGTTAGCGAAGCATCGCCATAGGCTGTAAGGATAATCACCGGGATGGCATCATCCACCTCCCGTATGTTGCTGAGCACATCGATGCCGCTCATCCCGGGCATTTGATAATCCGTAATCACGATGTCAGGTTTTTTTTCCTGCAGCAATTGCAGACCGGTCTTGCCTTCTTTTGCCGTAAATACTTCAAACCCTTTTTTACGTAAAATCCCTGATGTCAGCTGCACCACAACAGGATCGTCGTCAATGATCAATACTTTTTGCATGTCTGGAGCTTCATTATATATTAGCAGAAATTGCAAATTCCTTTGTCTCTCGATGCAAAAGTAAAAATTATTTACAACATATGCGCCAAATGTCCGACAATTTAACATTTTTATTTAATTTTTTTGCTCCTGGTCATGTTGCAGGCACATCACCGGCTAAATGTGCTGCAGTAAAGGAGAAATGCACCATCAAGCAAAAAAAAGATGCTGGTATGCACATGCAACCTGTGCATACCAGCATCCTGGTCAACTTGTTGATCTTAAAAGTTTACTTCCGCCAATCGGTTCACAAAAGCGTGTCTGAGGCTTTTTGCCCCTGTGTAAGCGGTCGCGAACCACGGCCAGCAGGGCAGCATGGCTTATCAGAAGCGAAGATTCAGTCCGGCCATGAGGTGTCTTCCGGCCTGGGGGAAAAAGCCGTCATCAATGGCCATCAGTCCCTGATCACCCACAACGCCCTTATACACCCAGGCATTGGTCTCATATTGCACATCAAAAACGTTGTTTACTTGCAGGACAAACTCCAGTGCCCGGAATTGCTGTGCTTTGATCACGTATTGCAAGCGCAGATCATTGACAAAATAGGCGTCCAGCATGCGGTCTTCGCTCATGGTGTTGTCAATGTATTGATCGCCGACATATTTGCTGTCCAGGTGAACGTGAAAGTTTTGCAGCGGGGTAAGCTGCACCTGGCTGGCCGCGATCACCGATGGGGAAAAAGCAATGTCGGTATCTTCATACACCCTGACATCCGTACCGATCCAGTTCCAGTCAGCATCATATTTATCCGAATGCTCTTCGAACTCCGGAATCTTATTGCGGCTCAGGGTGAGGTTACCCGACCAGGCCAGCAGGTCGTTAAAGCGGTACCGGCCTTCGAGCTCCACCCCCATGCGGTAGCTTTCTTCGATATTGGTCCTGGAGAATCCGCCCACGTCATTGATTTCGCCGGTGAGGATAAGCTGATCCACATAGTCCATCAGGTAAAGATTCACTCCGAAGCTGGCATTCGTGCGCTGATATGCGTAGCCAAGCTCAATGTTGCGCAGTGTTTCGTGGGTCGGACGGCTGTCCGGCGAAGATTCGGTAAAGTCGCGGCGCACGGGTTCGCGGTTTCCGATGCCACCAAACAAGTAAGTCGTATGGCGCGGTCCCCACGCATAATTGAGGCCCAGTTTCGGGTTAAAGAAATGGAAGACTTCTTTCTGCTGCAGCGGAACGACCTCTTCATGCACCCAGGCTTGCCCGAGGAAGCTGTAGGACACATACCGGTATTGCATGTCTGCAAAGGCCGTCAGCTGTGGGGTCAGGTCGTAACTGGTTTTCAGAAAGCTGTTGAAGTCCTTCTTGAAGCCATTGTTGTCATAATAGCGGTGCCGGATATCGGCATGCTGTGCGTGCCTGGCCCAAATGATCTCGCCATAATGGTCGCCATCGTACTCATTGTAACCGCCGCCGAAGATCATTTCCAGTCCACGGTAGTTGTTGTAATTCAATGAGTAGGTTAACCCGTAAAAGTGGTTGTCAAGCCACCTTCTCCGCACCAGGTCGCTGTGGGTGATCTCTTCCCCACCTTTTTCCACGTTGGGCAGGTCATAGCTGCTGAATGCCTCATCTTCGCGATACTGCTCATAATAGCCGCGGCCCCTGGTATAATGCAGGGCTCCCGTGGCCACCAATCCGCGACTGATATCGTGGGTCAGATGCAATTGGTAATGGTCCTGCTGGTAATTGTCGGTCTCATTGTCATAAAACTGAATGTTGCCATCCTCGTCGGTATACATCCCGGAGGGGTTGAAGGTCCGGTTGTGATCGAGCGAGTCTGAAGGCACCCCGTTCCAGGCCTGGTAGGTGGTTTCCTTGCCGGAGAACACGACGCCCTTGACCATGGTGTTGGCGCCATAATATCCTCCCGAGAGATAGAACGATTTCAGGTCGGCGGTGGCCCGGTCGATGTAGCCGTCTGATTCAATCTTGGACAACCGGCCGTCGAAGGCCCAGTTGTCATTGATCAGGCCGGTACCGAAGCTGACGGTGTTTTTCAGGGTGTTGAATGAACCGGCAGACGAGTTGATCTCGGCATAGGTCTCATCCCTGAGGGTGGTCGATTGCAGGTTGATGGTGGCGCCAAAGGCACCCGCACCGTGTGTGCTCAGTCCGACACCCCGCTGCACCTGCAGATCGTCGACAGAAGAGACGATGTCTGGCATATTTACCCACCATACCCCGTGGGATTCGGCATCATTCACGGGGATGCCATTCATGGTCACGTTGATCCGGCTCTGGTCGCTGCCACGGATGTTCATCCAGGTGTAACCCACACCGGACCCGGCATCTGAACTGGCAACCAGTGAGGGCGTGTTGGTAAGCAACATCGGAAGGTCCTGTCCGAGATTGCGCGGGGCAAGATCCTCCTGCGAAATATTCGTATAGGTAACCGGCGCACGTCCTTCGGCCCGCACTGCCGACACCACCACTTCCTCGGTAAGCGTAAGGCGGCGCGGCATCTCCACCTCCAGCTGCCTGTCTTCCCTCAGCTCCACCTGCTTTTCCACCGGGTCATAGCCCATAAAGGTAAAGCGCAAAAGATAATCGCCAGGTTCCAGGTCATCAAAAAGAAATGTACCATCGCGGTCCGTGAACATCCCTTTATACGTGCCATCGATGACCACGTGCGCCCCTGGCAGGGTGCTGCCATCTTCGCGGTCGGTCACACGACCGCTAATTGTAAACTGGCCTGATGCATACATAGGTATCATCAGGCAAACTGCCATCAGTACTGTTAATTTTTGCATGATTGAATGAATTAAACTGCGTTAAACAATCAGCGGCAAATAGGAGTAAAAAGCCGCCATTTGTTTAAATCCCTTCCCTTCGCCGGCACTACCCGGATCAGGTTCAATGGGTTTGATCTCAGCCCGTTCGTTTAGGGCACCCCTATTTGTGAATTGC
>PUPG01000019.1 GCA_003553005.1 Bacteroidales bacterium | reverse complement strand
TTCAGGGCGTAATTGCTGGTCTCATCCTGGCTGTTGATGCTGATGATGAGTTCGACCTTTCCGCGTTTTAGCTTTTGGCCAAGGAGGCCGCGGATTTCCTGTTCCCGGGTTTTGTAAACTGTGGGGATCTTAAGATGGATATCCAGGTACTTGCCGTTCAGCGTCTTTACCTCCAGGCTTAAGCCTTTGCCGGTAAGCTGGCCATGCGATTTACCATAGCCGGTCATGGATTTTATCATAAGCTGCTTTTTTTCTGCCATGCAAATATACGAATCTCTCCAATCAGGAATTTGCCCCTTTCAGGCAATGGACATTTTCTTTTGCCACCAAGGCGCTAAGGCATCAAGGTTCACTAAGTAATAAGGATAAAACACATTTAATCATGAAGTTATATGAAAACAAAAACATCGACACTTCTGTTATTTAAATGATTATTTTTGATGTGTGATGAACAAAACCTTTTTTCTTCTTTTATTGATAATGTGTCTCAGTGGCCTCCGGCAGGAAATGCAGGCGCAGATATTCCGTGGCGGAATGCAGGCCGGACTGACGGCCAGCGAGGTGTCGGGCGACGATGCAGGCGGAGCGGATAAATTGGGGTGGTTTGCTTCGGTGTTTGTCAACCAGGAAATCAGACCGCATACGCGCTTGCAGTTTGAGCTGATGTACATCCAGAAGGGAAGCCGTGTATACCACGATCCCTGGGATGATGAGCACGGCAACCAAAATGGTGACGGGTTTGTGTTTGATCACGGTGCCTTGCAGGATGACCCCATTGAGCCGCCCGATGATGGTTACAGGGATTATCGGTTTTATCTCCATTATGTGGAGATCCCGATGATGCTGCAATTTGACTTTTCTCCGATAACCCGTTTACCCTATGTAGAGCGGATGGCTGGTGAGTTGGGTCTTAGCGTATCTACCGTGGTTGGTCACCGCGAAGAAAAAAGAGGGGTGTCCGTTGCAGATGATATGGCTGAACGGCGGCCCTTCAAGCTCGCCGAATTGAATGTCCTTGCCGGTCTGCATTTCCCGATCACAGACGGACTTACGTTCAATGCGCGCTTATCGCAAGGCGTCACCCCGGTAAGAACCCGCTATTCCAAAGATGAGGTAGCCTGTGCCAATACGCTGGAATGTTATCGCAAGCGCCACCAGTTCAATACCGTCTGGTCGTTCGGCCTGACTTACACTTTCCTGATGCGGAATTGAATTGGCATCCACCACCTCCAGACAAACCCATGGTGTTTTTCTGCGCTAACCAGCCTGGACATGATACCAGCCTTGTCCAAATTTGTTTCTTGCCAACAGCCAACAGCCAACAGCCAATAGCCGACAGCCTTCTTCCGCTCAGCACCCAATGGAAATAATCATTGTCCTGTGCGTAAATAAATTGGCATGGTCCGTGTCAGGAAGTCGGACCTGGCGGCTTCTATTTACCTGGCATGATCTTGCTTAGCGGTTTGATTTCTAGCTACATAAATAAATATATATATATTAGGCGCGCATATTGTTAATTACTCGTTGAAAACTTTTCAAAAAACATCCCGGTGTGATTCGGAAAACCTTGTATTTTTAACAAAATTTTGCAGGATTCGTCACCTGTTCTTTACATAAAATTAAGGCAAGCTTAACCACGTATTGATCTCATGCATTGCCCCGCTGCTTAATTTTGTGCACAAAACCTGAACCCGGATCAACTGAATCATCCATTTTATAAACCAAAACACAACACACAAATGAAACAAAAAGCTACGTTTTTTGTCATGATGATTGCCCTGGTATTGCTTGTGGCTCCTGGTGCTGCGAATGCGCAGGCGCCTGTGGGGGCTGCCTTTAACGGGGTTGTAACGGATGCCGAAGGAATGACGCTTCCCGGTGCGACCGTGATTGCCGTTCACGAGCCCTCAGGTACTGAATACGGGACCGTAACCCGCCAGGATGGTCGTTTTAACCTGCGCAACGTCAGGGTAGGCGGGCCATATACGGTGCGCGTATCTTTCATTGGCTACCGTTCAGCAGTGGAAGAAGAGATTAACCTGGAGCTTGGACAGGAGTACAGCATCAACTTTGAGTTGGTGGATGAGGCGGTCGAGCTTGGCGAGGTGGCTGTTTACGCACAGCGCGATGCCCTGATTTCCGGTGACCGTACCGGTGCACGCTCCAGGGTGAGCCGTGAACAGCTTGACGCCCTGCCTTCGATCAATCGGAGCATCCAGGATTACACACGCCTGAGCCCCCAGGTGAGTGGCGATAACATCGCCGGCCGCAGTGGTCGCCGCAACGCCATCCACATCGACGGGGTGACCTTCGACGATCGCTTTGGACTGGGCTCCGACGCCATTCCGACCATTGGTAACCCGATCTCCCTTGACGCCATCGAGGAATTCCAGGTGTCCATTTCACCATTTGATGTGCGCGAAGGTAACTTCACGGGTGGTGCCATTAACGCAGTAACGCGCAGTGGTACAAACGACTTTGAAGGTTCGGCTTATTTCTTTGGTCGTAACCAGGATCTCGTAAGCGGCGACTTGATGGGCGAAGAGCGCCCGATCGATGATTTTGACGAATACCAGACCGGTTTGCGCCTGGGCGGCCCCATCCGGGAAAATGAACTATTCTTCTTCGTGAATGCGGAGATCAAGCGTGAAAACAGTCCGATCTTTGACTATGATGGTGCGCAGTTCAGGGGTGAGCGTGAAGAGCTGGACGAGATCATTAACATTGCCAGGGACGTGTGGGGATATGATCCCGGTGACTACAGCCGGATGAGCCAACGTACCGACGACTGGAAAATCTTCACCAAGCTTGACTGGAACATCTCTAACATCCACAGGCTTACCTATCAGCAGAATCTGGTTAATGGATACGACGACAGGGGCATTTCCAGGGGCTTCAACAGCTTTTCGCTTTCCAACCGCCAGTACAGGCAGCGCGGAAATCAGAGCAACTTTTCTTTGCAGCTTCATAGCGCCTGGTCCGAAAACCTGATCACGGAAGCCAAGGTTGCCTACACACGCCTGCGTCAGGAAGCGGACTATGGTGATGATCCATTTCCTTCAGTACGGGTTGAAACCCCGGGTGGCTACAATGTTGATTTTGGCGTGGAGCGTTTCCGCCATGCCAATGAGCTGGATCAGGACTATTTTGAGTTTACTGCCAACATGACCTATTTTACCGGTGATCACACGCTGACATTCGGTACCAATAACTACCTGAACTCCTTCCGGAACCTTTTCCTGCAGGATGCCCTCGGTACCTATACGTTTTCCAATGTGTTTGACGGGGATGACCTCGTACAAAGTGGTATTGACCGTTTTGCAATGGGTGCCCCCAACAGGTACCAATACAGCTACTCCACGGACGTGGATGCGTATGGCCGCCTTCCCGAAGCAAACTGGGGATATAACACCTTCGCGCTTTATGCGCAGGATGAATGGCGCCCGACACAAAACCTGAACCTGACCTTTGGGGTACGTGCAGACCTCACCGTGTTTACGGATGATCCTCCCAGCAACCCAACCTTTGCCCAGGATTTTTCAGGCTATGATACGGGTGAAGTGCCTGACCCGACCCTTCAGATTAACCCCCGCTTTGGCTTTAACTGGAATGACGGGGAAACCCAGATCCGCGGTGGTATCGGGCTGTTTTCCGGTGGCGAGCCGGGCGTTTGGCTCTCCAACCAATACAGCAACACCGGTGTGGATGTGGCCCGCCTCGACGTCAGAAGTAATTTTGATGAAGGCTTCTTCAGCCCCGACAGCGACAATCAGCCATTGCCCGGAGATGCTGATGGCCTCGATCCCATAGAGACCGCCGAGGTGAATATAACCGACCCTGACTTTAAGATCAACCAGATCCTCCGTACGAACCTGGCCGTGGAGCAGCGTCTTCCCTGGGATCTCGTCGGTACCGTGGAATTCATTTACAGCAACAACCTGCATGATATCGATTATCAGAACCTGAACATCGGTGAACCGAATCCTAATGTCACCGTAACCGATGGTCGCCCATTCTTTGGGAATGTGGAGATTGATGAAGATGGCGATGCCCACTTTAGCGAACCCAGGGTTAGCGATAACTTTACCAATGTGTTGCTGCTGACCAATACCACCAAAGGCCACCAATACAGCGTGACGGGTCAGCTGCGCAAAGAGTTCAGCAGGGGCTGGTTCGCTGATTTATCTTACACCTTTGCGGATGGAGAGTCCGTGAATGACGGCACCAGCAGCCGCGCCATCTCCAACTGGCAGTTCAATGAAGTCCCCGGTGACCCCAACAACTCGCCTGCGTATCGCTCGACGCATATCACCCGGCACCGGATCCTGGGTGTAGCATCCTACCAGTTGCAGTATGGTCGCCACGCCACAACTTTCTCCCTGATTTATGAAGGCAGAAGCGGTCGTCCGCACCACTATATTTATTTCACCCCATTTTTCGTAGGATATAGTGCAAATGGCGACTACCGTGGTTCGAACGACCTGGTATACGTGCCCAACTCACCCGATGAGGTGAATCTCGTGAGCGACAACTGGGAAGAACTGGATGCCTTCATTCGTGCCAATCCAGGCCTGAATGACTTCCGTGGGGAGATTACCGAACGTGGTGCCGACATCCAGCCCTGGGTACACCACATGGATTTCCGTGTGTCTCACCAAATTCGTACCACAGGCAGACAATCGCTGGAGCTGACCCTGGATATCCTGAACTTCAACAACATGATTGGTAATATCATTGGACAGGATTGGGGCATTGAGCGCATTGCCAGCTTTGGCGCCGTATCTG
>PUPG01000162.1 GCA_003553005.1 Bacteroidales bacterium | reverse complement strand
GGATGGCGCGCGGTTTTATCCCGGTAGAAGTCTTCGATGACTTTAAAATCGGCATCAAAGTCGCCGCTGGGATAGATCATTTTGCCCACACCACCTTCTTTCCGGCGATAATCCAGAAAGCCAAGGAATATGGGAGCCCTGGCCGTAAGTGCGATGAAATAAAATCCCTTTTTCCAGCGCGTGACCCTGCGCCGTGTTCCTTCAGGGGTAATCAGCAGGTGAAAACGCTCGTGCTTTTCGAATTCATGCGTGATCTTCTTTACTGTATTCTGGCTATGTCCACGGTCCACCGGGACCCCACCCATCCATCGCAAAACAGGACCAATAAGACCTTTAAACGCTTCCTTCTTGATCAGGATTTTGGGTTTGATCCCATATAAGAAAAAGGCCAGCCGGCCAATCACAAAATCCCAGTTGCTGGTATGTGGCGCCATGATGATCACCGCCCTGGGAATATCCAGGGAAACCCGCGTGTAGATATTCCACCCGGAAAGTCTCAGAATCAAGCGTGCCAGGTACTTCATCATTGCCTTTGCGAATTAAATGGTGAGTGTTTGCAAGTATTCTTTTAGCCAGTATGATCAATTGGTCATATTGTCCCCCGGTCAAACCTATACGATATTGCTATTTATGGATCATGCAGGCCAAAGGAGATTGTATGGACAGGCTTCTCCCAACAGCAAATTTAACAGAAAAAAGCCAATAAAAGCCGCAGTTTTGCGTATATCTGTATATCCCTGACAAACAGGAATTGTAAAACTGCAGATAAAGTCCTATATTTGAGGTCTGCAAAATGATCACAGGCATGAAGCTGATATATACACCCAAGCGTATCTATCTCAACCTGAAAAGGCGCGACACCTGTCATTATTAAGGACGGTCCGGCACCGCCATGCCTTGTACCCGGGTCCCATATGCCATCGTGCCATCAGCCCGGCTTTCCAATTTCATTTTTCATTTTTCATTCTTCATTCTTCATTTTTCATTTTTCATTTTTCATTTAATAATGTTTTCCCATGGAACTTCCATTTGCAGAACCCTATAAAATCAAAGTAGTAGAACCTTTGCGCCGCAGCACACGTGCAGAGCGGGAGCAATGGATTAAAGAAGCAAAATACAACCTGTTTAACCTGCGCAGCGAGCAGGTTTTCATTGACTTGCTGACCGATTCCGGCACAGGCGCAATGAGTCACCAGCAATGGTCAGAGATGATGCTTGGTGATGAGAGTTATGCCGGTTCCGTCTCTTATTTCAAACTGAAGAAGGTCATCAACGAGTTGCTCGGGATGCCTTATTTTGTGCCCACACACCAGGGGCGGGCAGCTGAAAACGTGTTGTTCAGCGCCATGATCAAGGAAGGCGACCTGGTTCCGGGCAATTCGCACTTCGACACCACCAAGGGGCATATCGAATTCAGGCGTGCCACTGCGGTCGACTGCACCATCGATGAGGCGGCAGACACCACCCTGAACCATCCGTTCAAGGGCAACATCGACCTCAACAAGCTGGAAAAGGTCTTCAAAAACAACCCGAAAGAGAAGATTCCCCTCTGCATCATCACCGTGACCTGCAACACCTCTGGCGGCCAGCCGGTATCGATGCAGAACATCAAGGAGGTAAGCGCACTATGCAAGTCATATGGGATCCCGGTCATCTTTGATGCCGCCCGTTTTGCAGAGAATGCCTATTTCATCAAGGAACGCGAAGAGGCATATGCCAACCACGGCATCAAAGAGATTGTGCGTGAAATGTACGACCAGGTAGATGGGGCCACGATGAGCAGCAAAAAGGACGCCATCGTGAACATCGGTGGGTTTGTGGCCTGCCGCGACAAGGAATTGTTTGACAAGATCTCGATGTATTGTATCTTGTATGAAGGTTACCTGACTTACGGGGGGCTTGCCGGTCGTGACCTGGCTGCCATGGCCCAGGGCCTGGAAGAAGGTTGCGATTATGATTACCTGGAGGCGCGTATCGGACAGGTGGCTTACCTGGGCAAGTTGCTCAAGGAGTACGGTGTGCCTTTCCAGGAGCCCACTGGCGGACACGCCATCTTTGTGGATGCCAAAAAGGTATTGCCACAGATTCCGAAAGAAGAGTACCTGGCACAAACACTGGCCATAGAACTGTACCTGGAAGGTGGCGTGCGCGGCGTGGAGATTGGCACCCTGCTTGCCGACCGTGACCCGGAAACAAGGGAAAACCGTTACCCGGACCTGGAGTTGCTCCGTCTCGCCATCCCGCGAAGGGTGTATACCAACAACCACATGGCCTTCGTCGCCGCTTGCCTGGGCAACATCTATGCACGCCGCAACGAGATCACCCGGGGATTCCGGATCACCAAAGAAGCTCCGATCATGCGGCATTTTACCGTCGAACTGGATAGAGCCAAATAAAGTCTTGATGGTTGACGTTTTATATATTTGACCGTATCGCAGGACCATGGAACTCATCATCACATTCATCATTGCGCTTGGATTGGCGATGGATTGTTTTACCATCGCCATATCCAACAGCAGCGTCAGCGGCGAAGTGAAGCCCGGGGTCCCATTGAAGGTGGCCATCGCTTTTGCATTTGCGCATGTGCTGCTGCTTTACCTGGGACACGCGCTGGGAAGCGCCATTCAACACCTTTTTGAAGGCGTGGAAACCTGGGTTGCCTTCATTATTCTCGGCATCATCGGGGTGAAGATGATCCTGGAGGCACGCAGGCGCCATCCCAGGCAAAAAGTGTTCGACATCAACCAGACCAGCGTGATCCTGGTCCTGTCGCTGGCCACGGCAATGGATGCTTTTCTGACCGGGGTGGCCATTTCGATGACCACCATTGGTCTGAACATGGCTACCATCCTGGTGGCCCTTACTGTGTTCGTGCTGACCCTTGGCGGGATGGCGGGAGGCAAACAACTGGGGGTGGCGTTTGCGCAGCGTACCGCCTATTTCGGCGGCGCCTTTCTGATGCTGGCAGCGGCCACCTTCCTTGCGATGATCATTTAGCGGCTGGCGGCACCCCAGGGTTGCCCGGACGGTTGATTCACGGCTTTTTTCGTTGTTTAATGTCAAATGAAACAACCCCTGCATGGCAACAGCTTTGCAGGGGTTGTTTTGCCACACACCATAGATCTGGGGTTATTCATGAAGAGATGAGGTAAAGGTCAGGAACTGTTCATGTAAAAGCAATGATTTCCTGACATAAGGAAAAGGAATGCGGACAGGCGGGTTTAGGAAGCGCCAGACCGGCGGGCTTAAGGTCAACCCACCATAAGGTTGCAGCCCCGGACATCGCTGTGGTCGAACCGCCCCAGCACCTCAAATGTGCCTGCTGCGCTTGTTTTTCCAAGATCCTGGGTCGCCAGGAAACTGCAGCTGTATACATTGGCCAGGTCGATCACCTGGATGCCGCCGCCCTGGCCGTCTCCAAGGACACGCAGCGGGTCATTGCTGTCGCGGATCAATACGCGCATCCAGGGTGGACAGGAAAACTGTCCCGCCCCTGTTGAATAAGCCTGGGACAGCATTTCTGTCATGCCATATTCTGAATGGACCGCCTCCTGTTGAAAAGCCTGGCAAAGGAGGCCGTGCATTTCCTCCCTGATCATCTCCCTGCGACGGCCTTTCATGCCGCCAGTCTCCATGACCACAGTATTCCTGAGCGGCATGGGATGGCGCTCCGCAAAATCAAGCAAGGCAAAGCTTACGCCGAGCAGAAGGGTTTTCTGACCCCTCGCCATTTGCCTGTCCAGCACCCTGGCCAGCCCGTCCAGGTCATCCAGGTAAAAACCGCTGTCCGGGTGCCGGCCAGCATCCATCAGGCGCCGGGCCATGTAAACCAGGGAAGCATCCTGCCGCTCCAGGTAACCTGGCAACAAAGCCAGCACGCAGTATTCTCCAGGTGGACCGTAAAACAGTTGAAAGCCCTTTAGCAGGCTTTGCACATACACGTGCAGATCGGCCACATGATGCCTGGATGGCACACTCCCGGTGGTGCCCGAACTGGCAAACACCTTTTCAGGCTGCCGGTCCACACTCAGGACCTTTCTGTGTTTAAACACCTCAACCGGCAGGAAGGGAATGTCCGACACCTGCATCACCCGTCCGGGATCCACCCCCAGTTCTTGACAAAACTCCCGGTATGGCGAATTTTGTTTGAACTGGAAACGAAAAACTTCAATGGCCTTGCGCCGGAATGCGTCTTCATCGCCTGGGGACAGGGAAAATATTGCTTGCGTATCCATCATCACCGCTGTTGGTGTGCCTGACTCTGTACTGTTGCGCTAATCAAAGATAGGGATAAATTGTTTAGTGTAACTTTAAGTTGGGAAGAAGCGTTTGGAGGATAAGGTTGAGGTTGAGGATAAGGTTGAGGTTGAGGTTAAGGTTGAGGTTGAGGTTAAGGTTGAGCGGTAGCGAAGTCCCGAGCTGCAAGTCCCGAGAGCGAAGCGATTCGGGAAGCAAAGCGCTTCAGGAAGCAATGCGGTTCGGGATTAAAATTGAGGCTAAAGTTTTTGGTGAGGCATGGAAAGCTGGGTAATCTGACTTAATGGGTTTTTCCTACCTTTGCAGGTAACAGTTTGGTCCGTGTGCAGGGTAGGCAACAATGTCGCTCAGGCCCCCATGGATGGGTTCTTCTGTTTAGATGTGGTACGGCAAGACACTCCATTTCTGACTTTTTGACGTTCCGACTTCGACTTTTTGACGTTTTGACATAATCTTTAACTATGAAAAATGAAAACCTGGATCCCTCTGCAGACAAGCTGAGCAAGGAAGAGCGCATCTTAGAGCAAACCCTGCGGCCCGGTAGTTTTTC
>PUPG01000157.1 GCA_003553005.1 Bacteroidales bacterium | reverse complement strand
TGATGCCAGGTATACCCGGTAGTGGCTACCGCCTGATCATCATGCAGATCAGCAGATTTCCGGCCCAGGTGAAGGTCTGAAGTAGCTAGAATTTTTAATGCCATGGGGATCGGGCTTTCTTACCACAATAATACAAAAGATTTGTGGAAAACCGCCCAAACAAACAACCTATCATGTGTTAGTGGTTACCTGAGGAATTACCCGATAAACTTTCCAGGTCAATTTTTGTTGTACTTTTCAGTAAAAAGATTAACTAAAAATCAACAATCATGCAAAACATTGCCATAATCGGTGCAAGCTCAGGGATTGGCCTTGCGCTTACCCAAATGCTGGAAAAAGACCATGTCATTTACGCCTTTTCGCGCAACCGCGGAGAGCTGCCGGATTCGGAGAACATCATCTGGCAAGAGCTGGACGTCACTGGCGAGTTAAACTTCGGGGAGTTGCCAGAAAAACTGGACGGTTTGGTATTTTGTCCGGGAAGCATTACGCTAAAACCAGTCAGGGGACTGAAAACTGAACAAATCCAACAGGATTTTGAGTTAAACGCGCTCGCTGCGTTCAAGACGGTGCAGGCACTTTACAAACCATTGCTGGCGTCGGGATCGGCATCCGTGGTCATGTTCAGCACCGTGGCCGTATCGCAGGGGATGCCCTATCACGCTTCCGTGGCCATGGCCAAAGGGGCCGTAGAAGGCCTTGTGCGCAGCCTTGCCGCCGAACTTGCCCCCAAAGTCCGGGTGAACGCCATCGCACCTTCCTTGACAGACACCTCCCTTGCAGAACGCCTCCTGGGAACAGACGAAAGGCGTGAGGCCGCAGCTGGCCGGCACCCGATGAAACGAGTAGGCGAACCCAAAGACATCGCAGCCATGGCCAGGTACCTCCTCAGCGACGAAGCATCATGGATTACCGGCCAAATCCTCCACGTAGACGGAGGAATGTCCTCCCTCAAAACCGGATAACCCTTAACAAATGAACAGTCCACAACAACATAGCACCCAGTTATTAAATCAAACCTTTCGTCCTTTCGTCCTTTTTCCCTTTGCCAGTAGGTTTTCCAGACCTCTCGAATTTATGACGTTTGGACGTTTCGACATTTCGACCTTCGACGTTTAACCCTTTTATCATTTTGTCATTTCGTCCTTTCGTCCTTTTGTCTTTTTGTCATTTCTTCCTTTTGTCCTTATATCATGCAACACCTGAAAAAAATAACCTTTCTGCTGCTGATGGCCATGGCTGTCAGCAGCTTTTCACAAAACCCACGAGACATGCGCATATCCACAAAACCCAACGACCCGGGTACATACCCAATAGCCAAAGACGATAAGGAATGGAAAGATCAGCTGAGTCCTGAGCAATACAACGTGTTGCGCCAGGCCGGAACAGAAAGACCATTCTCCGGAGCCTACAACGACAATGACCAGGAAGGCATCTATTTTTCCGCTGCAACCGGCCAGCCCCTGTTTTACTCAGACACCAAGTTTGACAGTGGCTGCGGATGGCCCAGCTTCTTTGAGCCCATTACCGAAAACGCCATTTACTATCGCAAAGACACATCGCACGGAATGATCCGTACGGAGATCGTCGATTCCGGAAGCGGATCGCACCTGGGTCACGTCTTTGACGACGGACCGCCCCCCACAGGCCTGCGTTATTGCATGAACAGCGCCGCAATGGTCTTTGTCCCGAAAGGCAGCGAATTGCCACAACTTGTCAAGGATTACCTGGAAGCGCATGCCACGGATGAAGAAAAGCAGGTGGTGCTGAAGATTCTCTGAAATTTGTATATTTGAGGTTTTGTAAAGCACAATTACCTGAATCACAAAGCCTATTTTATGCATTTTCCTTTACCAAAAATCACCATTTCCCTGCTTCTTTCCTTTCTTATGATGGTCACTGGCCTCCTGTCGGCTGAGGAAGCCTATCATCGTGTCGAAGTAAACTTACAAGGACGACCAGTTGTCGAAGTCGCCGAAACCGGCATTTCCATGGACATTGCCAAATTCAGACCCGGGGTTTCCTTTGTGGCCGAACTCTCCGACTCTGAGTTGCGGTCGCTTTCTGATGCCGGCTTCACCTACGAAATACTCATCGAAGACATGAGCGCCTATTACCAGGAGCGCAACAGGGAGTTCGACATTGATGAGTTTAACCGGTCCATGGGTACACGCGACAATGGCACCCCCTATCCTACCCCGGAAAACTTTAGCCTGGGATCCATGGGTGGCTTTCATACCAACAGTGAGGCCATGGATGACCTGGATGACATGCGGGACCTCTTTCCCGATCTCATCTCAGAAAGAATGATCATCGGGGAAACCACCACCATCGAAGATCGCAATGTCTATTACGTGCGCATCTCCAACAACCCTGATGTAGAACAGGACAAGCCCAAAGTGCTCTATACCGCACTGACCCACGCACGTGAACCTGCATCCCTCCAGCAAATGCTCTTCCAGATGTGGTATTTGCTGGAAAACTACGACAGTGACCCGGAGATACAATACCTCATTGATCACATGGAGATGTATTTTGTGCCAGTAGTGAACCCTGATGGGTATACTTACTGCGAAACCACCCACCCCAACGGCGGATCCATGCACCGGAAAAACATGCGCGTCAACTCTGATGGCAGCATTGGAGTAGACCTGAACAGGAACTTTGGCTACAAGTGGGGGCACGACAACAGTGGCTCATCCCCCATTCCATCCCAGCAAACCTTTAGGGGTACAGCTCCCTTTTCCGAACCAGAGACGCAACTGCAAAAGGAACTGGCAGAAACCTACGATTTCAAGCTGGCACTTAATAACCACACATTCAGCGACCTCCTCATCTACCCCTGGGGATACAACGATCAACTGACCGACGATGGCGACATCTTTATCGAATACGCGGATTACATGACGCGCGAGAATGGATATGTTTACGGAACCTGTTATGAAACCCTCGGTTACTTCGCCAATGGCGTTTCCGATGACTGGTTTTATGGCGAACAGGACACGAAAGACAAAGTGTTTGCCTTCACCCCTGAGGCTGGTAGTCCCGCTGACGGATTCTGGCCGGCCATAGACCGCATAGAGGAGATCTGCGCCGGACATACCCACATGAACATGGGACTGGCACGACTGGCACTGGAATATGCAGAACTCACAGAGCTGAGCGGCGACTATATTGCTGAACGAAATACCGGCATCGAATTCGAAGTGCTGCACCTCGGACAAAGCAGCCCGGCCGATTACTCCGTGTCGCTCATCCCGGTTACGGATAACATCATGGAAGCCGGAGACCCGGTAAGCTTTCAGGATATGGAGGTGCTGGACCTGGAAACCGGTACCATCACCATGGAACTGCAACCACACATCAACACAGGGGATGAAATTACCTTCATTCTTTCGCTCGACAATGGCAATTTTGCCTGGAATGATACCATTACCAAGTACTATGGTCAGCCAGAGGTGGTGTTTCACGACAGTGCGGAAAATATGGATAACTGGACCACCGATAGCTGGGGGCTTTGTACACAGCACTATTATACCGCCCCATCAGCTTTTGCTGACAGCCCGGGTAGCAATTACGACAACAACGCCCACGAGACCATCATCATCGCAGAACCCTTTGACCTTAGTGAAACAAGCCTGGCCTGGGTGGAATTTCAGACCCGCTTCGACATTGAAGCCAACTGGGACTATGCACAGTTTCTTTATTCTGCCGACGATCAACAAACCTGGGTTCCGCTTGCCGGGGAGCATACCACACCCGGAGGCAGCAATCAGGATCCCGATGAACCGCTTTATCACGGCACGCAAAGTGATTGGGTATTGGAGCAAACTGACTTATCGCACCTTGCAGGAGAAGAAGAAGTATGGCTGAAATTCAGACTCGTCAGCGATCATATGATTAATGAAGAGGGCTTCTATTTTGATGAATTCAAACTGTTCACCCTGTATTATGAGATCTCTTACCACTTCTTCCCGCCAGAAGAGCTGAGTTTTTACCAGCACCAGGAAAAAACCCTGAACTTTGCAGATTATGTTAATTGGGACCTCGAAGGTGATATCGTGGTCGAATGGGAAGGCAACAACCACTTCCTGATCGATGTGTCCGAAAATACGGAAGTGACCATCAGCAATATGGACCCGCAATGGACAGGGGAAGAACACATCACCTTCAGCATCTCCGATGACCAGGGTACCGCAGACGCCGACATCCTGGTCACCAGCATGGAGGTGCCAGCACCTGTGATCACAGGTCAGGAGGACAAAGAAGCGGAATCAGGTGTTGCATTCGACTTCAACATGCTCGACCTCCATGTGGAAGATCAGTTTTTTGAATACCCGGATGATTTTACACTGACTATTCACGAAGGGAATCATTACAACCTGGACGGAGATATTACCATTATTCCCGATGAGGATTTTACCGGCTGGATGGAAATCCCGGTTACCATACATAACGGATTTCAGGAAAGCGATGCTTATCACTTTGGGGTGGAAGTAGACAGCCCTACAAGCATGGAAGACATGGAGGCTTCAGCAAGCCGCATTTTCTATGACCAGTCCAGCCGCGAAGTGGTCGTCGCATGGAGCCCGGATCAACAGATCCGGCGGGTCATGATCACGATCCGGGATGTCGCCGGTAGGACACTAATGGAGAAACAAGTGGATACAGACCGCCATGAGCAAAGGTTTGGTGTGCAGGACCTGGGCAAAGGTGTGCTGATCATTTCCCTGCAGGGAGATATTCACAAGACCGAAAAAGTCATCATTCACTGACTAAAATAAATGATGATATGGAAGGACTAACCGGCGTGTTTTTCAGCTTGTGTATTTTATTGCTTTTTTTGTTGAT
>PUPG01000057.1 GCA_003553005.1 Bacteroidales bacterium | reverse complement strand
CGTATCCATCAACACATTGCCTGATGCATCCCGGGCAACGGCTTGGTAGTTAAACCCTTGTGGGGTGTCTGCAAGGGAAACACCCGCTCCGGTAATGGCCAGGCCAACAATCAGGAAGAAAAGAATAAATATTTTTCTCATTAAAAACATAGATATATCTTTGTGGTTAGTAAATACCTGATACAAAAATATCTAATTTTGTCTGCGAACAGGCGTATTGTGCACGTGGTTCTGCCTTGCAATATGCGTCCCGCGTCGAACCCCTGTGTTGTTTTTTTGCGGGGGGACATGATTTTTCGTATGAAGCAGTGTGAATGCAGGTTAAGTCCAATAAGGGCCATTTAATAATATTTAACAGTAGCGTAATGAGGTATGTACAAGAAATTATGCGCAAGGGCATCTTTCTGATGCTGATCCTGGTGAGTCCGGCACTCCTCGCTGAGTTGACCCTGGAACAGGATGAGGAGGAAGATGGTCCCTGGATTTATGCCGGATTTTTCAGCCAGCAGCTGAACCAGGTCTCATTCAGCAACTGGGTGCAGGGAGGGGAGAACAGCGTGGCATCCACCTCTGTGATCAACCTGGGCGCCAAATACAAGCAGGATCGTCTGACCTGGGAAAACAGGCTGAACATGGCTTTTGGCATCATCAAGACCGAAGACGCCCCGCCGCGGAAAAATGAAGACCGCTTGCATTTGATCTCCAAGGCCGGTCGTGAGGTTTCTCCGCATTTCAGCACGTCGTTTCTCCTGGATTTCCGCAGTCAGTTTTATAAGGGCTACAATTACCCCAATGACAGCGTGGTGGTTTCCCGGTTCATGTCGCCCGGCGTGCTTTCCCTGTCGCTCGGTATGGATTACAAACCCTGGGAGTTTTTGTCCGTCTTTTTGTCCCCGGTTTCCGGTAAGTTTACTTTCGTGACCGACCAGGATTTGGCAAACCGCGGATCTTTTGGCGTCGACCCTGCAGAGTATGATGAAGATGGAAACCTGATCAGCGAGGGGAGCAATGTGAATGCCGAGTTTGGTGCCTTGCTGAACCTGGTGTTTGAAAAGGAAGTTTTTGAAGACATCCAGGTAGAATCCCGGTTGACGCTTTTCAACAACCTCATTGATGACGATTCTTCCAACCGGAAAAATACGGATGTGGATTGGGAGACCACAGTTAACCTGAAGATCAACAGGTACATTACGGCCAGTTTGTTTGTGCACATGCTGTATGACCACGATACGCCCATCCCCGTGCATGATGATGACGGTGTGGAAACGGGTGAATATACGAGGAAGATGCAGGTCAAACAGATGCTGGGAATAGGACTTTCTTACCGTTTTTGATCGATCACATGCAGCTTTTCTTTCGTGGAGAGGCTGCCATCGATCCAGTGAATTGGTGTGCCCTTTCTCTCCATCCGCCTGAACCAGGTCATCTGGCGTTTGGCAAACTGATGGATGGCGGTATTCAGTTTTTGAAACATCGCTTCATGGGACAGGTTGCCTGTCACATGATCTGTGACATACCGGTATTCGAGTCCATAGAAACGAAGCTGTTCAGGATTCAGCCCTTGTTCAAGTAGGCGCCTGACTTCTTCCACCATGCCATCCTGGAGCCTGGTCTGCAATCTTTCTGTGATTCGTTTTCTCAATTCGTTGCGTTGAAAGTGGATGGCAAAAACTACGGGCTTCATTGGGGGAATTGCCGGCCGTTCATCGGGGTATGCCTGCTCATAACGGGCAATTTCAATCGCCCTGATCAGGCGTTTCTTATCTGTGATATCCGTGGTGTTGTGAAGCGGTTTCATCCCTGCAAGCATATCGGTCAATGTGCTCATGGACAATTGCTCCAGCTCTTCTCGCAACTCCGGGTCTTCGGGTACCTTGATCAGACGGTAACCGCTAATGGCCGCATCGATATAGAGCCCAGTCCCACCGCACAAGACAGCCTGCTTACCCCTTTTGGTAATATCCTGAAAAGCCTGGAAAAAATTGCTTTGAAATGCATAAACATGATATTCTTCACCGGGATCTGCAATGTCCACCAGGTGATATGGCACCAAGTTGCCATCCACGATATAATCGCGGAGGTCTTTGCCGGTACCGATATCCATGCCGCGATATACCTGGCGTGAATCCGCGCTGATGATCTCTCCGCCAATTCTGGCAGCGAGTCGTGCCGCAAGCTGGGTTTTGCCGGTAGCCGTAGGCCCGGTGATCACCAACAGCTGATCGCTTTTGTTTTCCGTATGGTCCATCTGCGTAAAAGAATGTCAAAATGTCAAAATGTCGAAACGTCTAATGTCCAAAAAATCATCCCTTACGTGCCAATCCCCCTGGCATGGTTCAGTTCACTCAACACCCCTCCGGGAGGCATCTTTTTCCTGATAAGTTACCTCTATCTGTGCCAGGGCATTCCGGATTTTATCCAACAAAGGTAGGGGAGATCGCGCAAAATCCAAATTCCGCATGCCTGCAAGCTCATCGCGGTTGAAAAACGCTTTTTTGTTTGTCGATTCTTTCCCAGGGACAAGCAGTGCGGGAGCGTGGGTTTCGAAAAACCTGAGCAGCATTGCTTCATCCGGTGTGTTGGTCGTCCTGGAAGACGATTTCAGGAACTGCAACTGTCTTAACCCGTCTATTTTTTCATGACACGCCTGGAGGAACCTGGCCTGGCCGGCAGCATTTCGCCTGAGTGGCTCAAACGGGTCATCTTCCCGGAACTGCGTCCGCAAGAATGCAGACATCGGTGTTTCTACGCTCCCTTCGTAGAGCTCCGCGTAGCGACGGATGGTTTCGCCCACCTGGTCAAACAACTCGTGGCTGTAGATGGGGTAACTGTCCCAGTCGCCGCGGCTCCCCTTGATCAATGCCGGACCGGTACCAAAGAATACGCGGTCGCTGTAACGGGTTCCGGGATACACTTTGTGGGTGTTGTGGTTACAAATCCAGCCAGTCTTTCTTAGCTTTTGAAGAAAATAGAAATCCTCCCCGCTTTTTTTGGCCGTCATGCCGCCTGCCTTGCGATAGGCATGCACGGGGACGGCAATTGCAGATCCCAGGGCAGTGAAACTGTATGGAGACCCGATTCGCCACATGTTGATCGCGTAGTGGCGCATGTAGATCTCATAGCGCAGCATGGCCCGGTCAAGGTCCGTGGTGCCGGTGAGGCAGTGGTAATAGGGATTGGATAAAGCCACGGCCTCCGGATGGCGGCGGAAACAGGCCTGGATGGACTCCAGGTAACCGGGGTCAAACAAAGTGTCGGCGTCCATGCTCACAATCAGGTCGTGGGCATCAGCCTCACGGACAATACTGTCCATCAGGGTTTTCCTGGCCTGCCCAACCCCTTGACGTTTGCCAGTCCATCCCTTACCCGGACTGCTGTGGTCAAGGATGTGCAGGTTGCTGACTCCCAGTCCCCCCAAATAGTTCAATGTCCGGGCATTGTTTTCGCAAATGGGCTCTTGGGCGGGGTCCTGATGGTAGGATTCTGGCTGGTTTACGCAAACCCAGATGTGTGTATTTGGTGTGTACTCCTGCAGGATGTGCCGGATGGTCGAGGGCAGCCATTCGGCTTCATTCATGGCTGGAATGGCGATATGCAGGGTGGGTTCAGGCATAAGGGCAGGGGCTGATTTCATTCGGATTGAAAAATCAGGGAGCTCATCCTGCCCGGGTCCGTCACCTCGTTGGCTGCTTCCAGGATCTCGTCGGCGGTCACGGCAAGGATGCGGCTATTGATTGCCTCCAGGGTCTCGGCCTTGTCGAGGTGCAGCACTTGCTTGCCGATATGCAGCATTTCTGTGAGATTGGATTCATGGGCCATGCTGACCTGTCCACAGAGTTGATTTTTGGCCCGTTTGATTTGCAGGGATCCGAGTTTGTGTTGGCGCAACCTATGGAGCTCCTTGTGCACCAGGTGCATGGTTTTGTTCACATAGCCCGGGTCAGTACCAAAGTATATGCCCCACGTTCCGGAATCGGTATAGGGCTGGTACATGCTTTCGATGTGGTAACAAAATCCGTGTTTTTCGCGCACCGCCATATTGAGGCGGGCGGTCAGTCCCGGCCCGCCGAGAATGTTATTCAGCAGCTGCAGCGCGGTTTTCTTGTCGTCATGCAGACTGTAGGCCAGGTTGCCCGTCATGCAGTGCGCCTGGTGGTTCTGCCGGGTGACCTTGCGGTGCTCAGGCTGGTAACCGATGAAGGTCTCACGTTTGTGGTGCCTGCCTTGCGGAGGCACTGCTCCGAAATATTTTTCTGCCAGGTAAACCAGGCGCTTAAAATCCACTGCGCCCACCGAACAGATCACCATTTCCTCGCCCACGTAATGCTTCTGAATAAAGTGGAGGATGTTTTCCCTCGAAAACGCCTTCAGGTGCGCCGGCGTCCCCAGGATATTCCGGCCCAGGGGATGCCCGTCGTAAAGGATTTCATCAAAATCATCGATGATCTGCTCAGATGGCGTGTCTTTATACGAGTTGATCTCATCGATCACGATGTCTTTTTCCTTGAGCAGCTCTTTTGGTGGAAAGCTGGATTGCAGGGTGATGTCCGACACCACGTCGAACCACCGCTCGTAATAAGGCGGCATGAAAGAACCGTAAATGCAGGTTTCTTCCTTGGAAGTATACGCATTGATCTCACCCCCGACGTTTTCCATGTGGCTCATGATATGGAAAGATTTGCGCCGGTGCGTCCCTTTGAAGATCACATGTTCGATAAAATGTGCAAGTCCTTGCTCGGCGGGGGACTCATCCCTGCTGCCCACATTGATCACCAATCCGCAGTGGGCCACCGGGGATGCACTTTGCCGGTGAATCAGGCGGATGCCATTCGCCAGGCGATGCGTTTGATACATTTATCTCTTACCTCCTCTCAATGGGAATTTCATCGGATAGCTCACGT